>NZ_OY781365.1:605000-907500 GCF_963676815.1 uncultured Draconibacterium sp. | reverse complement strand
GCGTGCTAATAACGGGCCAATAATCATTATCGATCCCCGAAGTACGGCTGCTTGTTGAGCATATTCAGGGCTTTTTAAAAAGTTAATGTCAACTTGTGAAGCATCAAAACTAAAATTGCCTTTCGACAGGCGATTTATTTTCACCCCCAGTCCTTTCAGAATATCGATCAGTTTCAGCACATCACGAATCTCGGGAATATTTTTGATGATTGTTTTTTCGGCTGTTAACAAAGTTGCACAAATTACCTGAAGCGCTTCGTTTTTTGCTCCTTGTGGCTCTAAGTCTCCTTTTAATTTAAAACCTCCTTCAATTTTGAAAGTCGACATGGGGCGTGATATTAGATTGGATTACCTACTTTTTCTTTTTCGTTTTTTTCTTCTTATTAGAAGGACCAACCAGTGTTTTTGCATCGGCAAGTTGGGTTCCCTCCGGAACTTTTAAATGGCCGCGCGACATTTCTTCCAGGTCGTTAAAAATCATTTGGTCCTCAACAGCATCTTTGTTCCATGCCAGGTACGATTTTTTCATGTGGTTGGCCAGTTGCTCAATAATGATCTCACGCTCTTCACCTTCAAAATTATCAGCTTCCTGAATTAAAAGTTCCATCGTTTTTCCGTAGTGCTTGTATTTAATACGGTTTTTACTGTACGGAACCGTATTCGGGCGCTCGTTCAGCGATTCAGGTGATGGCGGATCATAAGGATAATCAATGTCTAAATTAAAATCGGACATAATTGCCAGGTGATCCCATAATTTGTGTTTAAATTCCTGCACATCACGCAAGTGCGGAAAAAGATTGCCCATAACATCAATAACCGTTTGTGCCGATCTATTGCGCTTTTCGCGGTCTTCGATGGTTAAAAGGTAATCAACCATATTTTGTATATTCCTTCCATATTCAGGAAGGGCCATTTTTTTTCTTTTGGTATTATAATCCATCTGTAAATGTTTATTGCTAAAAATCTAATTCTAAGTAAATTGGATTTATTGGCGAAATGATGTTGCAAAACTAATCATTTCCACATAAATCCCGAAGTAAATATTTTTAAACGCTGTTTAAGCCTTAATTTTCAACTTGGCAAATTTAAGCAGCAATTGTTTTTGCATGCCCGATTTAAAAAACACTGTAGCTTTAATATTTGGTGCAACTCCTTCAATATTAATTACTTTTCCTTCGCCAAAACGTTGGTGTTCAACCACCATTCCAGTTTGTATTTTTTCGGGCGCATCGCCCTGAAAAGTATTCTGCACCCTGCTGCTTTCTTTTAACGAAACGAGTTTTTTGTTGAAAATGTTTTGCGATTCACGTGTTTTAAACGATGAAGGGGGCTGACGACGCACTGTGTTTTGATGATAACGCTCGGGCTGAATATCGTCGTTACTCTGTGCACGGCGCGTAGGAGAGACCTGTGCTGCGATTCCCGAAGTATCAAGAAACTGTTCATCAATTTCCTCGAGAAAGCGACTTGGTGTACAAAAATCGAGATTTCCCCAGCGGTAGCGTTGGTTGGCATACGAGAACCATGCATTCTCTTCGGCACGGGTAAGCGCCACATAAAACAGGCGGCGTTCTTCTTCCAGTGTTTCCGGTTTATTATCGCCGTTTTGGTTCGATGGAAACAGGTTTTCTTCCATTCCTACCACAAACACATTTTTAAATTCCAGTCCTTTTGACGAGTGAACTGTCATTAACGTTACTTTGTTGCGGTCTTCTTCTTTTTCGTTGTCCTGATCGGTAAGCAAAGCCACATCCTCCAGGTAGTTTTCCAGTTTTTCGGGTTCGCCGGTTTCTTTGGCGTTTATGCTAAATTCCTGAATACCATTCAACAATTCCTGGATATTTTCGTGTCGGCTCAATCCTTCCGGCGACTTGTCGTTATACAGTTCTTTTAGTATGCCGGTTTGCTCGGCTATGGTTTTGGCGGTATCAAAAGCATCGCTGTCTTGTGACAGTTGTATAAACTTTTGAATTAATCCTACAAAGTGCAGAATTTTACCAGCAGTTCCTTTATTTAAATTGGCATGGTTAACGGTAGGTAAATCGCTAACAATCTTCCAAATGGATGTTTCGTTATTAATGGCCGCAGCCTCTAGCTTCGCAAGTGTTGTGGCGCCAATTCCACGTGCCGGATAATTTATAATCCGTTTTAGTGCTTCGTTATCGGCCGGGTTAATGGTCATCCGGAAATAGGAGATGAGGTCTTTAATTTCTTTACGTTGGTAGAAACTTAAACCTCCATAAATTTTGTACGGAATATTTCTTTTTCGCAATGACTCCTCAAAAATCCTCGATTGCATATTTGTGCGGTACAAAATTGCGAAGTCTTCGTATTTGTAATGATCGCGCAATTGCAATTGGGCAATTTCCTGAGCTACCAAAAAACCTTCCTCGTTGTCGGTTAGCGCCGAAATCAATTTTATGGGTTTTCCGGTGGCATTTTCAGAAAAAACTTTTTTCGGGATTTGCCGTTTGTTTTTGGCAATTATACTGTTGGCTGCGTTTACAATGGTTTGTGTTGAGCGGTAATTTTGCTCCAGTTTAAATACTTTGTGCTCGGGATAATCCGATTTGAAATTCAGAATATTCTCTATACGCGCCCCCCGAAACGAGTAAATACTCTGTGCATCGTCGCCCACCACACAAATGTTTTTATGTGCTGCTGCCAGTTTTTTCACAATCAGGTATTGCGAGTAGTTGGTATCCTGGTACTCGTCAACCATTACGTAACCAAAACGCTCCTGGTATTTTTGCAGAACATCAGGATGATCGCGAAACAACAGGTTTGTTTTTAGCAGCAAATCGTCGAAATCCATTGCCCCCGAAAGAAAACAGCGCTTGGCGTATTCCTTATAAATCTGTGCAATTTGAGGCATGCGCATACTTTTATCTGCTGTGCGAATTTCACCAGAGTTTTCGTATACCTGCGGCGTAATCAAGTTGTTTTTTGCCATCGAAATACGGCTGGCAACCACTCCCGGTTTGTAAATTTTATCGTCGAGCTGAAAACTTTTAATGATTGTTTTTATCAGGCTTTTGCTGTCGGCGCTATCGTAAATGGTAAAGTTCGACGGGTAGCCAATTGTTTCGTGTTCGAAACGCAAAATTCGCGCAAAAACACTGTGAAACGTACCCATCCACAAGTAGCGGGCGGTGTTTTCGCCAACTACGCTGGCAATACGTTCTTTCATTTCGCGGGCTGCTTTGTTGGTAAAAGTCAGCGATAAAATGCTTGAAGGCTTGGCACCTTGTTTTAGCAAATTGGCAATCCGGTACGTTAAAACACGTGTTTTCCCCGATCCGGCTCCTGCAATAACCAGTGCAGGTCCTTCGGTACGAAGAACAGCCTCTCGTTGGGCCTCATTTAAATTTTGAAGATAATCGAACACTATAGCTTTTCTTTTTTCGCTTTGCAATTATAAAAATATTGATTGAGAAAAATGCTTTAACCTCGATTTTGGTGTGGGGTAGTTTTGGTAAAACATTCAGAATTCAATCGTAGTAAAACAACAAGCGGCGAACCAAGTTGTTTTGCCTGCAAAAATAATGATGTAAGGTAGAATCTTTTGCTTATTGTTGGTGTTTTATTAACAAATTATTGAAGGCTTCTGTATTTCGGTTCTTGTTCACTATTTTTGCCGGCAACACGCAATTAAATGAAATTTATACGTTAATATTGTATCTTAAAGAGCAATAATTTATGAAGCGAAGTCTTTTTATTGTAACTATTCTGGTATTTTCTTTTTACGCTCTGCAGGCACAAATATCTTCGCCTGTAGCTAACGCCACTGATGTAACACAATACCCGGTATTTTCCGAAACCGACGATATTTTTATATTCTGCACAAGCGATTCTTTAGCCGAGGTTGCCACACTTACAGCAAGTACCGAGCTCGAAGGAACCAAAACATGGTTGTGGGAAAAGTATAACGAAACAAGTGGCTCGTTTGAGTTGTATTACCAGGAAAGTGCCAACGCGGCTTCGTCGCAGATTAATGATTTGGCCAACGGGTGTTACCGCATTACAATAACACAGGGTGCCACAACCGTAGTTGATCGTGCATGGGTTTTTAACAACTGGATGTATGCCGGAGGAGAGGTTACAGTTTCTGACTGCGAACATTTTGTAATTACAGGCGAAATGAACTCGGCGGTGTTAACCTATTATGATTTAAGCAGCAACGCACCTGTTTTTGTAAATAAAGATGTGCAGGTTGAGTGGCTGGAAGATGGCAACAGAATAGCCTCGGTTTTAAACCTTGAAGTTTACGATCCGCCAACAAAAAATACTAACTATACCCTGCGTGTTTACGATAAATTTGATTGCGATGCACAGGCTGACGTAACCTATGAATCGATTGTTACCAAGGCCATTTTTACTGCCGATCCCATGAATGGTGAAGCACCGCTTGATGTTACATTTTCGAATAATTCGGAGAACGGAACGCCGGGGTATTACGAGTGGTTTTTTTATCGCGATTTAAATGCCATAAAAATGGATTCGGAAGGCGCAGAACAACCGGTTGACAGTATTATGCTTGTAGCCTACGACGATGCTCCTGTTTACACCTACGAAAACTCAGGTACTTACATGGTGCGTTTGGTATCGAAACACCTTTCCGATTCGCTTACTTGTGTTGATACTGCTTATCTTGAAGATTATATTGAGATAGATACTTCGTTTATTGCTGTACCCAACGTATTTACACCTAACGGCGATGGCACAAACGACGAGTTTGTTGTTCAGTTCTGGTCGATGCAAAGTATCGAAATCAGTATTTTTAACCGCTGGGGCAAACGCGTGCATTACTGGGAAAGTGGCGATGTACGAGGTTTTGAAGGTTCGTATACCGAAAGTGTTTGGGATGGCCGCATAATGGGAGGCCGTTATGCCAGTCCCGGAGTGTATTATTACGATGTTACAGGCCGTGGCCGCGATGGCGAAAAGCGCAAAAAGCACGGATTTGTGCACCTGTTCCGTAATAAAGATTAGGCACTTCTTTCTCAGTAATTAATTATCAATTCACTCCTTATCAATTTCATTTGTTTCGTCTGCTGTTGCTTCAGCCGGAAATACATTGTATTCGTCGCCGAATTGTGCCAGAAACTCGATACTAAATGCCCTGAAAGTATAACTTATTGGCAGTAGAATAACTGCTCCGATGTACGGAATAACCAAAAGCAGCAGGCCTACGCAGCAGGTAATAAGTGCAAAAAACAACACGGCCATACCAACCCCAATTCCTAAAACAAAAATAAACAGGCCGTAAAAAATAAATGGCAATGCCCTTTTCCCAAACAGCATCAGAAATTTGCCCCAGCCTTTTAAAATGCCAACTCGGTGTTTGTACATTATTGGCACAACAAAATCTTTTATAAACAGCGATATATAGCCAAATACCACCAGGTAGCCTATAAACAACAATACCATTTGTGTAACGGCTGCAAAAACAGCTGCTTTTGGGGCATGAGTAAAGTATAAATCTTTGCCGGTAATAAAACAAAAGGCCGCCAGTAATGCAAAAACTGCAAAGGCAAACCAGCCCCAGAAAAACTCAAAAACAAAAAGCGAATTACCCTCTTTTCTGAATTCGTGCCACGGGTGGCTGATTTCGGCTTTATCGTGTGCTACGTTATGCAAAAACATAAATTTGCCACGCGAGCTCACCCAAATTACCACCGATATAATAATGAATAGAATGATTAGCCCAACAAGAATAAGGTTGGCCCAAAGCGGGTTGTCGAGCAACCAGTTCCAGGCGGTTTGCGGAAAATTAAAAAACTCGTCCCAGTCGGAATATGAGCTGTTATTACCCGAACTGTTTCCTTTACATTCGGTAAGTCCGGCCAGCCAGGCAGTAAATCCTACCCGGAACCATTTATTCATATCGAAAGGTTGAAACAGGGCTTTTTTCATGCGGTTCCAGCCCGCAGAAAGTGGTTGGCTGTAGCTGATTTGCATGGCAGTAGTTTTTTGGTTTCCTGCAAGTTATTGTATTCGCCAAAAATTACCAAGACAAATGGCCTATAAAAATTGTACGCTGTAATATTTGCATCGGTTTTGGTTTTTTTACGGTAAGCGCGCTTATTACAAAATTTTGAGCCCTTATGTTCGTATTAGTTTATTTGTATTCCTTATATTTGAGACTTCAGGCAAACCTTAATTAATTATTGTGCATATTTTGGCAGTTTGTACCTTGTGTCAGGCTGCATTTGGTTTTTAAATCTTTGCGGAGAAATAACAAGCGTAAGGATTTTGCGTTAATTGAGTAGTTTTTTGATTTATTAAAACATTCAGACGCCGGAAAGTTGTGGGGTCGGAATATTGAAAATTGGTTGTTTATGAAAAAGATAGTTGCTGTTATTCTATTGGTTTTTGTGGCTTTTGGCACATTTGCAAAAAAAGATATTAATGCCTGGAAACAGGAACAAAACCTGCCTGGCCAGTATCGGGTTTTTAAAGAGAATCTGAATTTTTGGAACGGCTCGTATTTCCTGAAAGAAGATCAGTTGGATGATTTTTACGACGCGCTTACCGATACCATCGGTGTGTTGGAGAAAAGTGTGGACCAGAAAAATGCACAGATCAGCAGCCTAAACAGCGAAATAAACTCGAAAGATGCACAAATGAATTCGTTGCAGGAACAACTTGATGAGAGTTTGAAATTACAGAATTCAATCGTGTTTTTAGGAATGAAAATTAATAAGAACGCATATTCGGTAACCATGTATTTACTTATTGCCGGTGTGCTGGTACTTGCCGGTTTTGTGTTTTTGTTGTACAAACGCAGCCTTACGGTTATGCACCGTACCAAAAAAGATTACGACGAGTTAAAGGAAGAGTATGAAGTGCATAAAAAGAATGCTCTTGAACGATATACCAAAATAAATATGGAACTGCACCAAACACGTTTGGAGCTAAAAAAAGGATCGATTAAATCGTAACTCAGAACTTGCAACAAAAAAAATAGATTTTACATTTTAAAAAAGTCCTGCACGGTTTATGGTGCAGGACTTTTTTTTTGTTTAGGCATTTCTCGTATGCGGGGGATGTTTTTGTTTATTTCCGATTTGTCGCACTATGCGGGTAAATGGCAAAAGTTTACGGCAAAATACCAACCGCACGGGTTTAAAGGTTTGTTTAAAGGCCACTTCTCTGGTGGTGGAGGCATAAACAAACCTTTAAGCCTAAAAAAATCCGTTGGGGAAGGTTTAAACAAACATTTAAACGCCCAATCGTCCAAGGCTGGGACATAAACATGCGTTTAAGAGCGACTTTTCCACGATTGGGACATAAACGTACCCTTAAAGCTCAAAAACCCTGTTGGTCTCGGTTTAAACATACTCCCACGGCTCAAACAATTGCCAGTTTCGGTTTAGGAGTTGTCCCATGACTCCAACGACTGCTAGTTTTGCTTTGGGAGTTGTCCCACGGCTCCAACGACTGCTAGTTTTGTTTTGGGAGTTGTCCCATGGCTCCAACGACTGCTAGTTTTGTTTTGGGTATATTCCCAAAGTCAAAAAATCGTTTCGTCGGGTTTGGGCATGTTCGCACAGGCGTAAAATTAATTCGTGGCAAAACAAAATCCCGATTCGAAAAAACGAACCGGGATTTATTAAAAGAGAAGATGAGGATTATTTAATGCGCAATAATTTTTTTGGTTTTAGCGGCATTGTTATACGTTACCCGAATTAAATAATTGCCTGCGGCCTTAAACGGTGTCGATTCAAAACGCACCTCGCGTTGCATGCTTACCGGGCGTTGCAAAATCAGCCGGCCGTTCATGTCCATAATCTGAATTTGCCAATCCTGGTTGCCATCGCCAAAGCTTACAGTAAAATGATCGCTTACCGGGTTCGGGTATACACTAAACTCCGGTATTCGGTCAATCGTGCCAACACCAACTTTTGTGTCAACCACCACCACAATTGTTTGGCTTAAGGTATCGCCCTGCGAAATGGCATAAAAAGTAACTTGCGTTGTGCCCACACTATCCGAGTTAAAGCTTAATTCAAGCAGATTGCCGTTAATTTCGGGCTGGCTAATGTTTGTGTTTCCGGCCGAAACAAGGCTAAAGCTAAATACCGCTCCGCTATCTTCGTCGTAAAAATAGTCGCTTAGGGTGTAGCTAATCATGTCGTCGCCGGCACGCGCATAAACAGTGTCAAATTCGGCAATAGCAACCGGTTTGTCGTTTACGTTAACTACCTCGAGCCACAACGAGTCGAGTACGGTTGCCAAGCCATCGCTAAGCTGTATGTTAATTTCGCTGGTGCCCACATCGGCATTGTCGGGCGTACCATAAAGTTCCACGGTGTATTTCGAAAGCACTTGGTACGACAGCCAGTCGGGCAGATTGGCCAATACAAAACTCAGCGAGTCTTTGTCGTAGTCTTCCGCTCTCAGAATATAACTGAACAGCGTGTCTTCGAGCGCCTGCACCGTATTGTTGAAATGCGGAACCGGTGCATTGTTTATATTAGCCACCGCAACCGGGAACAACACCTCGTCCGAAAGCTCATCGGTATCGGTAACTTTGGCTTTTACCATAAAGTTACCCGAATAATTGGCCGGCGGGGTAATGCTAAGTAACGGCATTCCGTTTTCAATGCTAAGGTTATACTCTGCTGCAATTGCGGGCATCGAAGTAAATGTCCAGCTTAAATCTTCCAGCTCGGTATCCATGTCGGTAACACTTAAATCGATGCTGAGTGTGCTGCCTTCGTTCATTGTTTGGTTGGCAACAGCCAGCAGGCTTGGCGGCATTTTAACCGCGCCCACATTCAGGTAATACACCCCTGTTATGGTTTCGTTGTTGTTGCTTACCTTAAACACTACCGAGTCGCGCACATTGCTGTTGTCGGTAGCGGTGTAGCGTGCACGGTAGGTGGTTAGTATCGACCCGCTGTATGCATTCAGCCCAAAGTTGCTCAAGGTTCCGTGCTCGGGTTGTTTAATAATCGATACCTGTAATTGCTCAAACGGATAGGTTTTGTCGATACCGATAAACTCAAGCCCAATGGTTTGTCCATAACGAAGACTGGCCTCGTCGTCTACAGTCAGCAGGGAGTTTTCTTCATCCGGAATCTGCAGACTCTTATCGCTGTTTAAATTGGTAAGCGTCAGCACCTCGGCATACGAAGTGAGCTCGCCATCCGATACGCGATAAACGAGGTAGTCTTCGTTGGTTTCAGGGTTGCTTGCTGTGAAGCTATACGATTGATTGGCAAGAGCACTTACTGTGCCTCCCAAAACACTGCTCATGGCAGGAACAAAAGTTATATCCAGATCGTTGTCGGCAGTTTCGTTATCCGAAATAAGCGCTCCCAAACTGAACGGAACCGGGCTGGTGTTTTGTGCATCAATGGTTGATGATTGTGCCACCGGACGGTCGTTAACCGCTTCAACCGTTAAAGTAACTGTTGCCGTTTGCGAAACACTACCTTCTGAATCGCTTACGCTGAACGTTAATTCGTCGGTTCCGTAGAAATCGGCCTGTGGCCTGTAGGTAATGCGGTTACTGTCTTGTATAAACTCAACGCTGTTTTGCGGCGCTGTTTCAATAGTGAAAACAAGGTCTTCAATGGCATCTTCGGCATCAATGGCCTGCAGGCTGAAACTAATTACCGAATCTTCGAGCAAACTGAATGACTGGCTGTAGGCAACAGGCGGTTCGTTGGTAGCGCAGGCAACACTTTGGTTAAAGCAAACCAGCGGCACAACAACATCGGTACTGTCGATAACCAGCATGCGGTTTCCGGTTTCCTGGTTTACCTGTGCACCTGTTGGCGCCTCAAAGTTATTCGGGTTGCTGCTTTCGCCGTTAACAAATTTGTATTCGTAGCTTGCATTCTCTTCCAGTGCCACAGTAGCAGTATAAACAAATGCACTTTCGTTGTTCAGCAGGGTAGCATCTGTCCAGTTGTTCCAGCTACCAACAATGTACACGCCACTGTCTGATACCAGTTCGTTTTGCATGTCAACTGCAAATGTTGCCGAGTAGGTTGGAATTACTACCTCGAAATTGGCGGTCAGCGTTACGTCTTTCACTGCCGTAAAAGTATATTCCGCATTAACGGAAACAACGGAGTCGTCGGCTGTCCAGCTTACAAACGAATAACCATCGGCCGCAACAGCCGAGATTGTTACGCTTTCTCCGGCTTCGTAGGTTCCTTCTCCGCTGGTGGTTCCCTGCTCGCTGTCGCTAATGGTTACTACCTCGTAGAAGTTGGTGCAGGCCAAACAGCTGTTGAAACAAACGGTTGCCAGAGTTGAATCCTGCAGCGGAACAGTGAGATACCTGTTGTTTGAGTCTCCGGTGGTGCAGTCGGCAACAAAGTTTTCCCAGGTGTTGCCATTCATAAATTTGTACTCGTAAAGCGAGTCGCACAACAGTTCTAATGTTGTTGAATAAACCGCGCCGTTAGCCGATAATTCAGTAGGCGTTGACCAGTTGTTCCAGCTTCCCATAATGAAAATTCCGTCGTTTGAAAGGGTGTCGTTTTTCATGTCAACAGCAAAAGTAATTTCTACCGATGGTGGAATGGCAACGAAATTAGCCATCAGCGCTGTTTCTTCTGTTGCTATAAATGTGTATACAGTATCGGTTGAAACAACTGAGTCGCCGTTTGTCCAGTTTTCGAAATAGAAATCAGCATTGGCAACGGCCTTCAATTCAACTGTTTCTCCTTCAATGTAAAATCCGGCTCCAATTACGGTTCCTGCATTGGCAGGATTTACTTCTGCGGTAATTTCGTACTCTGGCGGACAAACCGTGCAGTGGTTAAAACAAACCGTTGGAAGCGAGTAGTTATTGGCAGGAACGGCGAGTTGACGGTTGTTGGTTTCGCCAACGGTGCAATTGCCGGTAAAATCTTCATAAGTGCTTCCGTTCATAAATTTATACTGGAATGTTGCTTCCACCGTTAACGGAATGGTAGCCGAATATAGGTTTCCGGCATTGCTTAGTGTGATAGCCTGCTGCCAGTTGTCCCAGCTTCCGCGCAGGAATACACCCTGCTGGTCAACCGTTTCGTGTTGCATGTCAACACTAAAAGTTACCTGAACAGTTGGAATGTTAAAGTTAGCCTGCACGTAAATGTTGCTGCTTACAACAAACTCGTAGTCTGCGGAGGTTGACACCACCGAGCCATTAACGGTCCAGTTGGTGAAAACATAGGGTTCGGTAGCACTTGCCGAAACTGTAATAGTGTCTCCTTCGGTGTAAGATCCACCACCGCTTGTTGAGCCACCTGCCGACGGAACAGCATTGGTACTTACCGCATAAATTGGCGGACAGTTTGAACAGGAGTTAAAGCAAACCAACCCCAGCGTTGTGTCTTGCGACGGTGTGGTGAAATAGCGGTTGTTGTTTTGTGGCTCGGTACATTCGGCAATAAAATCTTCGTAGGTTTCGCCATTGATAAATTTGTACTCAATGTAGCTTCCTTCTTCGATGCTAAGCTGTGCCGAGTAAATTGTTCCGCTGTTGGTAAGTGGTACCGATTGCGACCAGTTATCCCAGCTTCCTCGCACAAGCACAGAGTCGGCGGCCAATTCTTCCTGCATATTCACACGGAAAGTAACCGTAACTTTGTCGGGGCGTCGTTGCAGGCCACCGGCCGCTCTTGGCGAAATACGGTAGGTGTTGTAACGGTAGGTTTCTACTCCCCAAATGTCGTAGAATGCACCTACTTCCATTGTTGGTTCATAAAGGTAGTTGTCGATAATTACCGTATCGCCCGCTTCAGAAACAGTGATGTACTGGTTATATTCATCCTGTTCAATCACTTCCATATTCGATAGTCCCACAAAAACCGATTCGTAATCCTCGCCAATCCACGATGCATCGATGTATGCCGTGCCAACAATTGGCTGATCAGTACTGTAATCAACTGCCAGAACATCTTTCAGTTCTGTTAATCCGTTATATTCATCGGTGTAAGCTGTTAGCGTAATAAAGTCTCCTTGGGTGTAGGTTTTTACCAAAGTTGTATCGTAAACAAAAATTCCGTTTCGCGCACCTGTGTCATCCTGTATAAAGGCTCCGTATTGGTTTGTTGCCATAATTTTACCCGTTGTGGTAACTGGTTGTCCGACGTAAGGCGAAACATCTCCAATGCCCTGAATCTCGTTGATGGCAAGCAAAGGAGGTTCGGTACATGGAGCGCACTGTGCAAAACAAACCAAATCGAGGATGGTGTCGTTTTCCGGAATAATAATCATCCGGTTGGCGTCGTTTCCGTAGGCACAATCCAGTCCGTTAATAATTTCGTACTGTGCCCATTGGTCGGGAGCTCCGTTAATAAATTTGTACTGAATGGTATCGCCAACAGTAAGATTAACAGTTGCTGAATATACTGATTCACTGGCTGCCAGTTCCACCGCTTCGGCCGGACTCCAGTTGCAGAATGAACCGCTGATGTATACACCATCACCTGTAAGGAGCTGGTTTTTCATATCGACCTGAAAAGTAACATTTGCTGAAGGAAGAATTTCCTGAATACCACCGGCGGCTCTTGGGCAAACACGGTAGGTATCGTAACGGTAATTTACTATCCCAAAAATATTGTAATGTTTGCCAACTTCCAGTGTTGGTTGATACAGGTAATTGTCGATGATAACCGTGTCGTTTGTTTCCGAAACAACAAGGTTTTGGTTGTACTGATCTACACCAATCGCTTCCATATTTGAAAGCCCCACAAAAACCGACTCGTAATCTTCGCCAACAGCTGAAGCATCAATATAGCTGGCGTATATACCAAAGTATTCATCAGTCCAATCGATGTTTACAATATCTTTTAGTTCTGTCATTCCATTGTATTCGGTAGCTGTTGCAATAACTTCAACAAAGTTACCCGTTGAGTAGTAGTTGGTCAGGGTGGTGTCGTAAATAAATATCCCGTTTCGTGTTCCGGTACTATCCTGCAAAAAGGCACCATATTCGTTTATTGCCATAATTTTCCCTGCTGTTTTAACCAGCTGGCCTTCGTATGGTGTAATGTCTCCACTGCCCTGAATTTCCTGAATAGCCATGTATGGAGCATTGTATTGATTGCAATTGGCACAATACGAAAAACAAGTTACCGGAAGGATCGTATCATTATCCGGAACATTTAGCAAACGGTTGCCGCTATTAAGAACGATGCAGTTGCCAATTGGGATTGTTTCCCATCCATCAACACCATTCGTAAACTTGTATTGATGCTCTTCTCCTTTCCGAAGTGTTACTGTTCCGGAGTAAATCGTTCCCGACTTGCTTAATTGTTGTGGACTCCAGTCGTTCCAGCTGCCACGCAAAAACACGCTGTCGTTTGAAACGATTTCGTTTTGCATGTCAACGCTGAATGTTACGTCTGTCGTTACTTTTTCAACATCTCCATCACCACGTGGACAAAGCCTGAATGAATTAAAACGATAATGAACCACCCCGGCAATATTGTAGCGCTGGCCAATTTCAAGTGTTGGCTCAAAAAACGAGAAGTCGATAAGTGTGGTGTCCAGGTATGGATCAACAATAATATATTGTCCGTACTGATCAATGTCGGCCACTTCTACGTCGTTTAGCCTTACTAAAACACCTTCGTAATCTTCATTCATTTGCCAGGCATCAATATTAATTGGATTTACCCAGTACGGATTTTCGGTAAACTGGTGGAATTGTACCTGGTTCAGGCTTGTTCTGCCGTTATATTCTTCGGCTACTGCAATAAAATGTACCGCATTGCCCACGCTGTAGTGGTTAATTAAATCCGGTTCGTACACCCAAATCCCACTTCTTATATCAGCAGTGTCCTGAATGTAAACCCCATCCTGGCTAATAGCAGTAATAACGCCTTCGGTTTTAACATCCTGATCGAGATACGGTGTAACATCTCCTTCTCCCTGAATGGCACGAATACTAAGCTGCGGCGCATACCAGCTTATGCAGGTGCTGCACTCGCCATAGCAAACCAATGGCAGGGAAGAAGTTGTGTCGGTTACCGTGATTATGCGGTTGTCGTTTCCCGGAGCTGTACACGAAGCATCGGGGATTGTTTCCCAGTTTTCGGTTCCGTTAAGGAATTTGTATTGGTAGGTTTCGCCAATGTGCAGTGTTATGGTGGTTGAGTAAATGGTTCCGTTTGCCGAAAGTAAAATCGGTTCCTGCCAGTTGGTCCAGTCGCCACGAATAAGCACACTGTCGTTTGAAACATCTTCGTTTTTCATGTCAACGCTGAATGTTACGTCTGTCGTTACTTTTTCAACATCTCCATCACCACGTGGACAAAGCCTGAATGAATTAAAACGATAATGAACCACCCCGGCAATATTGTAGCGCTGGCCAATTTCAAGTGTTGGCTCAAAAAACGAGAAGTCGATAAGTGTGGTGTCCAGGTATGGATCAACAATAATATATTGTCCGTACTGATCAATGTCGGCCACTTCTACGTCGTTTAGCCTTACTAAAACACCTTCGTAATCTTCATTCATTTGCCAGGCATCAATATTAATTGGATTTACCCAGTACGGATTTTCGGTAAACTGGTGGAATTGTACCTGGTTCAGGCTTGTTCTGCCGTTATATTCTTCGGCTACTGCAATAAAATGTACCGCATTGCCCACGCTGTAGTGGTTAATTAAATCCGGTTCGTACACCCAAATCCCACTTCTTATATCAGCAGTGTCCTGAATGTAAACCCCATCCTGGCTAATAGCAGTAATAACGCCTTCGGTTTTAACATCCTGATCGAGATACGGTGTAACATCTCCTTCTCCCTGAATGGCACGAATACTAAGCTGCGGCGCATACCAGCTTATGCAGGTGCTGCACTCGCCATAGCAAACCAATGGCAGGGAAGAAGTTGTGTCGGTTACCGTGATTATGCGGTTGTCGTTTCCCGGAGCTGTACACGAAGCATCGGGGATTGTTTCCCAGTTTTCGGTTCCGTTAAGGAATTTGTATTGGTAGGTTTCGCCAATGTGCAGTGTTATGGTGGTTGAGTAAATGGTTCCGTTTGCCGAAAGTAAAATTGGTTCCTGCCAGTTGGTCCAGTCGCCACGAATAAGCACACTGTCATTCGAAACATCTTCGTTCTTCATGTCAACGCTGAATGTTACGTCAACCGATGGATGGGTTAGGTTTTGCAAATCGTTGTTGTTGCGAGGCGCCAGCATAAAAGTATTAAACCTGTAGTCTACCACTCCGGTAATGTTGTATAAAGATCCGATTTCAAGATCGGGTGTGAAAAAGTAGGTAGAGATAACAAGGGTGTCGCCACCTTCGTTCTGAACAACATACTCGCCATAATTGGTGGTATTTAATACTTCTACGTTCGATAGTTTAACCATCACTCCTTCGGTGTCTTCTGCAATATCTGAAATGTTCAGATTTAAAGGAGTGGCGGTGTAAGCCGTTCCGGCGTTTTGATAAAACTGAACATTATACAACTGGGTAAGTCCGTTGTATTCAGTAGCTGTTGCGATAAAATGAACACTTTGGCCAAGCGAATACTGATTGTTCAGTCCGGGACTGAATACCCACAAACCGGAGCGGAAATCGGAAGTATCCTGAATGTATGCGCCGTATTCGTTAATTGCAGTAATAACGCCTTCGGTTTTAATATCCTGATCGAGATACGGTGTAACATCTCCTTCTCCCTGGATAGCACGAATGCTAACCTGCGGCGCATACCAGCTTATGCAGGTGTTGCAAGTAGCAAAACATACTAAGGGTAAAACGGTGTCTGTTTCGGGAACTACAACCATCCTGTTGTCGTCTGGTCCGTAGCCACACTCAAGTCCGTTTAGTAGTTCGTATTGTTCCCAAAGTTGGGGTTGGCCGTTAATAAATTTGTATTGAACGGTGTCGCCGGGAGTTAACTGAAGCGAGGCGGAATAAACCGATTCGCTGGCGCTTAGTTGCACTGCCTCCTCGGGAGTCCACGAACAAAACGAACCACTTAAAAAAACTGTTTCTGTGGTTTCATTTTGCATGTCGACCCGGAAGGTAACATTTACAGTTTGGGCATTAGTAATACAACTAATGAATAGTAAGAGGAGTAAAAGTTGAGTTTTCATATCGATTTTTTTAAGTATTTTTTAGACAGGTATCACAATAATGAGCTAAATTCTGGTTTTTAGGCTAGTTTTTAAAATTCAAAATATTAATTATGTATTCATACGAATAGGGTTAATCGCTAACATTTCGAGGGTGATTTAGTCATGGTTTTTTGCTTTTCGTTTTTATTAATATAAAGTTAGCAGGGAATGATGGTATCGACAAAAAAAAGATGTCTGCTTTTATAAAACAGGACATGTTTGAGGGTTGAAATGAAGGTAAACTACTTATTTATAATTTTATAATTAGCGATGTATTGGGTTGGGGTTAAGCCTGTATTTGATTTGAACGCCTGGTAAAAACCCGATCGAGAACTGAAGCCAACAGCCTCGATGATACCCTCCATACTCAGGTTTTTATATTTTTCAGATACGAGCATCTTTTTGGCTTTATCAATTCGTAAACTATTGATTAACGTTTTGAAATTGCACTTGTAGTTTTTGTTAATTATACTTGAAAGGTAGGAGGTGTTGCTGTTAAGCTTAGTGGCAAGCGATTGAAGAGAAAGATCGGGATTGGTGTAAATTTCGTCGTTGTGTAGTAATAGATGTAATTCCGCGAACAGTGCTTTTTCATTTTTAATGTTTTTCGATTTTTTCAGGCTTTTGGTTTTTGCCTTATTCAGCACTTTGTTTGCATTGTCCAATTCAATATTCTTTTTCAAAAGATTTAAATGCGATTCACGAAGTTCCTTGAGGCGTTTCCTGTTTATCCGGTAAAAAATCAGACTCACAGCTAACAGTAAACTTATGGCAATACTTAAATCGCTTAGGCGTTTTGCCCGCGCAACCGATTCCTGATTCTTACTTTGTAGTTCACTAATTTTCGATTTATTTATATAATAGTCCGTTTCGGTGCGCAGTCGGGCCAATGTACTCGCGTTTATATTGTTAATGGCCTGTTGTTGTGTTATGAGGGACGAATCGAGATAATCAACCGATTGGCGATACTGCTTGGTTTCTAGATACAGATCGGATATGTTTTTAAAGGTTTTACTTAGCTCCGGCAGGTTGTTTGTTCTTTTATATTGTTTAACGGTTTGTGCGTAAAAGTAAAAAGCAGAATCGTATTTTTCTTCCAGTTGATATATGCTTGCAAGATTGCTGCAAGCACCAAGACACCACAAATCACCTTGCATATGCTGCGCTAGCTTTAAACTTTGTAAAGCTTTGGTTTTTGCCGTTTTTAAATCGTTCGTTTTAATGTGTAAAGCGGTAATTTCGTTCAGAAAGTGTAGTTTTTCAGTAGTGGTTAAATCATCATAAAAGGCAGATGCTTTATTGAAATAGATTTCTGCTTTTTCGTAATAATTTTCACTTAAATATGCACTTGCTAATTGCATAAGTACATTGCCCTGCAGTTCTTGGTGGTTTAAGCTTTTGCTTATTGCTAAGGCCATGTGATAGTAATCAAAATAGCTGGTGTCAGTCTCGATAAACGATGTAATTTGGGCAAGTTGAATTAGGTTGTACGGAGCATTCATTAAGTCGTTATTCTGTTCGGAATATTTGTATAACTCCTGGGCAAGAGTTAGTGCCTGTTCGTATTTCCCAACCTTCTGGTAGGCTTCGGCAAGCCAGTATTTAATATGTATTTGTTCAGTAGTATCGTTGTTTAATTGAGCTAATTCAAGTGCTTCTTCAAGCAAATTAACACTTTTGTTACTCTCATAACATTGTCGGTAAACAAAAGCCTGCTCAATTTTTAAAGCTGTGTAAACCTTAGGGTATAACAAGCTATCAACCAGGCTGAGACACTTGTTGTACGAATGTAGGGCTAATTCAGTAGAATCAAGTCTGGTTTGAACATGGCCGATTTCATAATTCCAGGCAATGCTTTGTTCTGTGTTTAACTTATTTTCTTGTTTTTTTAAGTCGCTAATTAGAAATGTGTAATATTTATTTAATTCAGTTTGATTTATTAGAATGTAGGGACGCAGCCAAATTCGGATGGACAATTGGTCGGGATGCAATTGCAAATGTTCAATATTTGCCTCGAAGTTATTTTTATGTTGTTCTAAATCGAGTGTTTGGCTGGCTGCGAGTTTGTATGGTGCAAACACGATAATACATATCAATAGGCATGTAAAGGAAATGATTCGTGGCATGAAACTGGTTTTATTTCAATGCATTAAAATTAGCCGATTTTTCAGATAAACGATAAGCTTATTATGTTTTTAATAAATTATTAAAACAAAATCCCGATTCGAAAAAACGAACCGGGATTTATCAGTTATAGTAAAATGGATTAGAAAATGGTCTATTCCTCTTCCTGCTCAGCTTCGTATGCTTTCAGCAGTTCGTCCTGTACATCGGCAGGCACTTTTTCGTATCCGTCGAAACTCATACTAAATACACCTCTACCACCTGTAATCGAACTCAGTGCAGTAGTGTATTTGTACATTTCTTTTTGCGGCACTTTAGCTGTAATTTTTTCAAGGCCTTTTTCCGAACCCATACCCATAATCATGGCACGGCGTCCCTGCAGGTCGCTCATGGCATCGCCCATACGATCTGAAGGTACCCAAACCTCAAGATTCAGAATTGGCTCAAGAATTTTTGGTCCGGCATTTTTAAAGGCCATGCTAAAGGCATTACGTCCGGCCAGCTTAAACGAAATTTCGTTCGAGTCAACCGGGTGCATTTTTCCGTCGTATACATAAACAATAATATCGCGGGCATACGAACCGGTAAGCGGACCTTCTTCAATTTTTTCCATAATTCCTTTCAGAATAGCCGGTAAAAAACGGGCATCAATCGATCCACCAACAATACTGTTAACAAAAATCAGTTTTCCGCCCCAGTCCAATTTGTGCTCTTCAACGGCACGAACCGAAATTTTCTGCTCTTTATCGCCAAATTTAAACATGGTTTTTGGCGCAGCACCTTCTTCGTAAGGCTCAATAATCATGTGCACCTCTCCGAATTGTCCGGCACCACCCGATTGTTTTTTGTGGCGGTAATCGGCCTGTGCAGGTTTAGTAATGGTTTCGCGGTACGGAATTTTTGGCTTCAGGTATTCCACGTCAACTTTGTGTACATGGTCGAAATACCATTTAAGTACGTTAAGGTGGTATTCGCCCTGTCCGTGTATCAATTGTTGTTTTAATTCTTTCGAGTACTCTATTACGTAAGTTGGATCTTCGTATTTGATTTTACTTAATACTTCGCCTACTTTTTCGTCGTCGGCATCGGCAACAGCTTTTGCTGCTACGGTATGGCGTGGCGTTGGAAATACGATTGGTGCAAACTCAGTTCCCAGTTCTTTTGCTGCCAGTGTTTGGTTAAATCGTGTTTCTTTTAGCTTAACGGTGCAACCCAGGTCGCCGGCATGAAGTTCGTCTACTTTTTCGCGGCTTTTACCATCGGGCACAAACACTTGCGATAAACGTTCTTTGTTTCCTGTTTTCGAGTTGATAAGGTCTAAGCCTTCTTTTACAACACCCGACATAACTTTAAAATAAGTAATCTCGCCAACGTGCGGCTCAACAGCAGTTTTGAAAACGAAAAGACTTGGTGCTTCTGAGGCATCCATCTTTACTTCCTTTCCGGAAACAATTGCGGTCATTTTTTTCTCTTTTGGTGCCGGTGCAATGTTGGTAATAAATTCCATAAGGCGGCCTACACCAATGCTTTTCTTTGCACACGTACAGAACACGGGGAAAAGAGTAAGGTCGAGCATTCCGAGCTTGATTCCTTTACGCATTTCGTCTTCAGTAAGTGTTCCTTTATCGAAATAAAGCTCCATTAAAGCTTCTTCGTTCTCGGCAGCTTTTTCTACCAGTTCGTTGTGCAGTTCTTCTGCTTTCTCCATTTCCGATTCAGGAATGTCAGAAATCTCCGGTTTCCCACTTTCGTCTTTGAAAGTGTACATTTTCATTTTCAACACATCAATAATGGCTGAAAAGTTTGGACCTGCATCAACAGGATATTGTACAATGGTAGTTTTGTTGCCAAAAGCAGTTTTGCACTGTTCAAGTGTGCTATCGAAATTTGAATTTTCGTGATCGAGTTGGTTGAGCACTAAAATAAGCGGAGTATTCGCTTTATCGGCATGACGCGCTGCTGCTTCGGTTCCGGCCTCAACACCGTTTGAAGCATTTACAGTAAGTAAGCCAAGTGCAGTAACACTTAACGATGAAACAACACCTCCGCAAAGGTCGTCCATACCCGGGGTGTCCATTATATTTATTTTCTTTCCGTTGTATTCGGTGTGCATCAGGGTTGAAAAAACAGAATTGCCATAATCCTGTTCAATGGGGTTGTAGTCTGATACCGTATTCTTTGAACCTACGTCACCCTTGCGATTAATAACTCCACCCTCGAACAGCATAGCTTCTGCAAGGGTGGTTTTCCCACTGCCGGCATTACCAACTAAAGCAATGTTCCGAACTTCATCGGTTTTGTAAACTTTCATAGTATATAAGTTTTATTGATTTATTTATACTCGTTTTCTTCATCATTTTGAAGCGAGGTCATCAAAAATAGTAATAATTTATTAACAATCAAGAGGTAGAAATCAGGTGGAAAAAATATATTATCCGGCCCCTGTTTTTGGTAGAAGTTAATCTGCATTCGGCCAGCTTTTTAAGGGGTTTTTGTTAATAATTGTTATTGTCTGAAATCATTATAAATAAGGGGGTTTGCGAAATTATCAGAATAGCATAACAATTATATCAATTAAAAAACATATGTGCTGATTTAGGGACTGGCAGAGGCCTTTTGGTTTGTTAATTAATTTAGAATAAATAAAAATAAATAATTAGAATTCTTTTTTGTCTGAAATTTTCCTTTACATTTGCGGTGTGTGACAAAAGTCACGTTTTAAGATTGCAAAACAATGGTGAAAAGTTTTTCTGAAATAACAATGATGGATATGACATGTATGATGTGTATGTGTTGTACCGGTATTGTTGTGCAGAAGAATTAACCATGAATTGAAAATATTACTCGATTTAAAAAGGCTCTTCTGTAATAACAGAGGAGCTTTTTTTTATGGAGAATAACTGAAACGGAGATAGTGATTTTAAACAGGAATGAGGCTTATGACAAGGGAGGTTGGAAATACTGTTGAGCGGAAAAGAAGAAGTATTGTAAAAACAATATCGTGGCGTACCATCGGAACGATTGATACCATTCTGATTTCGTGGGTTGTGGTAGGCGATATAAATTTTGCGGTTACCATTGGCGGTGTCGAACTCTTTACAAAAATGACTTTATACTTTTTTCACGAGCGTGCCTGGAACAAAATCAGCTTCGGACGGGTTAAACATACACCAATTGAATACGAAATTTAAACAGCATGGCAGACAAGAATTTTTTACCCATTGCAATTGATATTGCCGACCAGAAAATACTGATTGTTGGTGGCGGACAAAGTGCTTACAGTAAGCTTAGGATTTTGCAGCGCCACAATGCCGAAGTTGAGATACTGGCCATTGATGTATGTGATGAAATAAAAAACAGCGGAGTGAAATACACGAAAGCACCATATCACAAAAAATATTTAAAAGACTATTTAATGCTTTATTCCTGCTCTAACAACGCAGAGCTGGACAGGCAGATAGAAAAAGACTGCCGCGAAGAAAGGGTGTTAGTTAATATTCATGATAAACCATCTCGCTGTCAGTTTGTTTCTCCTGCTATCTACCGGCATGGAAATATTTCGGTGGCGGTGAGCTCGAATGGCGAGAATGTTTATGAATCGATTCGAATAAGAAATTTAATAAAAGATAAGTTGCAACTTGAAGATTGAGTTGGTTGATTTCAATTCAATCTCGTAATTAAAAATCAAAAATGAGTTTAAAAACAAATCCATTAAATGATGTACAGTTAAGTGCTTTAAGCCAGTTAGTTGAAGGCTTGAACAAAGAGCAGACTGTATGGTTGAATGGTTATTTTGAGGGGCGATTGGCAGCCCTTGGAGGAGTTGAAGTGCCGGTTCCTGCCGGTACAACTGCAAGCGCAGCTGCAGCCCTGCCACCACAAAGTGCGATTAAGCTTACCATTTTGTATGGTACCGAAACAGGGCATTCGCAGGGACTGGCCGAAAAATTGGGAGAGAAGGCTTCGTTTAAAGGAATTGAAGCCCAGGTTTTGAGTTTGTACGATTACAATTACAAAAAGCTTAACGAGGAAGACAATGTGGCGATAATTGTTAGTACGCATGGCGAGGGCGATCCGCCGGATATGGCCGAAGATTTTTACAAATATGTAACCGGGCCGCGTGCTCCGCAGCTCGATGGAGTAAATTATTCGGTACTGGCGTTGGGCGACAAAACCTACAAGCATTTCTGTAAAACCGGCGAAGAAATTGATCAGGCATTAAAAAGCCTCGGTGGTTATCGTGTTACGCAAGCGGTAAAATGCGATGTGGATTACGAGCAGCCATCGGAAACCTGGATGAACCTCTTTTTGCTGAATCTTTCGCCGGCTGAAACTCCGGAACCTGTGGTTTCAAGTGCAGCATCAGCAACAGTATCAACGGGAGGTTTTGGCGAGGAATTCTCGAAATCAAATCCATATATGGCTACTGTGCTGGAGAAAGTGAGGATTACCGGAAACGATTCGGATAAGGAAGTGTACCATGTTGAACTGTCACTGGAAGGATCGGGACTGGAATACGAACCGGGTGATTCGCTGGGTATTTTTACTAAGAACCCTGACGCTCTGGTAGAAGATATTCTTGCTTTTACAGGATTCGATCCGGATCAGAAAGTTGATGTTGGTGAGGAGGAGTATAGTTTAAAAGAAGCCTTATCGCATCACCTCGAAATTACAATGCTGACTTTTGATCTGCTAAAAAAATACCAGGAAAAAACAAAGAATGCCGAACTGGCCAAGCTACTTGCCGACGATGAGGCGCTCGACGAATATTTGTATGGTCACGATGTGCTTGATTTATTGGAAGACTTTCCATACGATTGGAACGCACATAAACTGGTAGAAGTTTTACGAGCGATTCCGCCACGTTTATATTCGATCTCATCGAGTATGGAGAGTGTTGGGGAAGAAGTTCATGTCACTGTTTCGGTTGTTCGTTACGAACGAAAGAACCGCAAACGCAACGGAGCATGTTCGTCACACCTTGCCGACAGCATCGAAATTGATGAGCAGATTCCTGTTTATATCGATAAAAATCCGTCGTTTAAACTGCCAGCCAATGGATCAAAAATTATAATGGTTGGTGCCGGAACAGGTGTCGCTCCTTATCGTGCATTTATGCAACATCGTGAGAGTTTAGGAATAAAAGGTGAGTCGTGGTTGTTTTTTGGTGACCGTCGTTTTAACTCCGATTTCCTATACCAAACCGAGTGGCAAAAGTTAGTAAAGAACGAAATACTAACCAAAATAGATGTCGCTTTTAGTCGCGATCAGGAAGAAAAGGTTTATGTGCAGCACAAGCTGAAAGAGCAGCAAAAAGAGGTGTTCGATTGGCTGGAGAATGGTGCCCACTTTTATGTGTGTGGCGATATGAAATACATGGCCAAAGATGTAAATAAGGCTTTGCTTGATATCATTCAGACTCAGGGTGGTGTCAGCGAGGAACAAGCCGAAAAATATGTAAAGAATTTGAAACGTGAAAAGCGTTTCCAGACCGATGTTTATTAAATAATTGCAGGAACGGCTGCAACTACCTTCATGCTGTCGTTCCTGAAACTATAACCCAAAAATTATGAGTGAAAGTATTAACTGGCTTGAGCTTTCAGAAGTTGAAAAGCTCAAGTACGATAGTAATTACCTACGCGGAACTTTGCCCGAAAGTCTGGCCGATCCGATCACAGGGGCCATCTCGCCGGGCGACACGCAAATCTCGAAATTCCATGGCATTTATCAGCAGTGGGATCGCGATGTTGATAAAGAACGCAAAAGGCAAAAGCTGGAACCGGCCTTTTCTTTTCTGATCCGACTGCGTATGCCCGGCGGAAAATTTACACCACAGCAGTGGCTGGCAATGGACGAACTTTCGGACAAATATGCCAACGGAACTTTAAAATTGACTACGCGGCAAACGTTTCAGTTGCATGGTGTCCTGAAGCGCAATCTGAAGGCGACGATTAAAGAAATGAACGACAGCCTGATGGATACAATCGCTGCGTGTGGCGACGTAAACCGTAATGTGATGAGCCACGCCAACCCGGCACAATCTCCGTTTCATGCAGAAGTTATTGAAACCGCGAAAAATATCAGTGAGCATCTTTTGCCAAAAACAACAGCCTATCACGAAATTTGGCTCGACAAAAAACTGGTAGCCGACAGTAAAGAGGAAGTGGAGCCGTTGTACGGAAATCGTTACCTGCCGCGTAAATTTAAAATCGGAATTGTAATTCCGCCGCATAACGATTGCGATGTCTTTTCGCAGGATCTGGGTTTTATTGCCATTATTGAAAATGGAAAAATTGTTGGTTACAATGTTGCTGTTGGCGGTGGTTTGGGAACCACTTTTGGAAAGCCCGAAACCTATCCGAGAACCGGAACTGTAATTGGCTTTTGTACACCCGATCAAATTATTGAGGTGGCCGAAAAGGTAGTACTAGTACAACGCGATAACGGCAACCGAAAAGACCGTAAGCAGGCTCGTTTAAAATACACCATCGACAGTATGGGAGTGGAAGAATTCGTTTCCGAACTGACAAAGTATCTTGGTTACGAGTTAGATCCTGAACGTGCCTACAATTTAGACCGAAACGGCGATGATTTTGGCTGGATAAAAGGCAGCGACAAAAAATGGCACCTTACTTATTTTGTTGAGGGTGGCCGCGTACTTGATCGAGGTGATTTCAAGCTAAAAACAGCATTGCGTGAAATTTCGAAAGTGATCGATGGTGACATTATTCTTACGGGAAATCAGAACCTGATCA
This sequence comes from uncultured Draconibacterium sp., assembly GCF_963676815.1. Classification (NCBI taxonomy): domain Bacteria; kingdom Pseudomonadati; phylum Bacteroidota; class Bacteroidia; order Marinilabiliales; family Prolixibacteraceae; genus Draconibacterium; species uncultured Draconibacterium sp. Next base: position 882,541 of record NZ_OY781365.1, on the reverse strand, counting down.
TTTCGGGAGTAAGCACAAAAGCGAAGAATCAGGTTGATGCCTTGCTAAAAACTTACGGCGTTTCACCTGAAGATATTTCCGGCTTGCGAAAGAATTCTATTGCTTGTGTTGCTTTGCCGACCTGTCCGCTGGCATTTGCGGAAGCTGAGCGTTACCTGCCCACATTAGTGACGAAAATTGAAATCATTCTGAACGAACATCAGCTGGGCAAAGAAGAAATTGTAATCCGAATGACCGGCTGCCCGAATGGTTGTGGACGACCTTATCTGGCCGAAATTGGCCTGATCGGTAAATCGCCGGGCTACTACAATTTATATCTTGGTGGAAGTTTTAACGGATCGCGTTTGAACACGCTCTACAAACAAACTATCAACGAGGAAGAGATACTGAACGAACTGAATTTGATTATTGCTGATTTTGCAGCAAACCGCGAGGACGGAGAGCATTTTGGCGACTTTGTAATCCGCAAAAACTATGTTGAGGAGATAAAAGAAGGTCGTGATTTTAAACACTAATTTCAAAACTTAAATTCAAGAGAACATGAAAACAACAGTATCGATATTAGGTTGCGGATGGTTGGGAACAGCATTGGGAAGATCATTGCTCCGGAAAGGCTGGAGAGTTAAAGGTTCGGTGGCATCAACGCAAAGCTACAACCGGCTTGAAGTGAGTGGAATTAGTGCATTTTATGTCAAAGCCAAAGCGAAATCGTTAACGGTTGATTACAATAGTTTTTTCAATACAGATGTACTGATCGTCTCCATTCCGCCAACACGTACGGATTGTGTGGAGGATTCATATCCACAAAAGATTGAGCAGGTAATTGCCAAGGTGAAAGAACAGAGCATCAAAAAAGTGCTCTTTATTTCTTCAACTTCGGTTTACGAATCGAAAAACACAGAAGTAAAAGAAGGCGACGAAGGAACTCCGGAAAAGGCAAGTGGCCGGGCTTTGCTTAAAGCAGAAAAACTGTTACTGGAGAATCCGGCGTTTCAAACTACGGTAATTCGTTTTGGCGGTTTGATCGGTTACGATCGCAATCCGGCACGTTTTGTACAAGGCCGGAATAAGCCGGTTCACGATGCACCTGTAAATTTAATTCATCGAGACGACTGCGTGAACATCATCACTCAGATCATTGAAAAGGATATTTGGGGCGAGGTGTTCAATGCATCGAGTCCGGAACATCCCGGGCGAAATGAGTTTTATGCAAAAGCGGCAAAGATCAGCGAATTGCCCGTTCCTGTTTTTTCTAAAGACAAAGGAGCTTACAAGGTGATTAATAGCGACAAGCTCATTCGTGCTTTGGATTACAAATTTGTGTATCAAAGTCCGATGGATTATTTAAAGGAAGTGGAAGAGTGGGCCTACAGAATATAGCGATGGAACAGTTTGGGAAAGTATATATTGTAGGAGCGGGCCCCGGGCCGGCGGATTTGCTCACCGTAAAGGCGCATAATTGTATACAAGCGGCGGATATTATTTTATACGATGCCTTGATATCGCGCGATGTTCGGGCGCTTTTCCCTGAAAATGCAGAACTGATTTTTGTGGGGAAACGTGCCGGCGATGGCGTTGATGTGACAGAGCGGCAAAATTCAATCCACCAAAAAATTGAAAAGTACGCCAATCAAGGGAAAGTAGTGGTTCGAGTAAAATCGGGCGATCCGATGATCTTTAGTCGGGGAGCAGAAGAAACCTCCTTCCTGCAGGAAAAGAATATCCCTTTTGAAGTGGTGCCGGGTATCTCTGCGTTTAACGCGGCGTCGGCAGAGTTTGGAATTCCGCTGACCGACCGGCGTGGAAGCAACTCGCTGCACCTGCTTTCGGGGCGCGATGTAGCAGGGAAACTGCTCAGCGTAAAACAATTGGTGGGCATAGTTGAAAACCGGGGGACTGCGGTGATTTACATGGGCACCAAAGTGCTGGAAGAAATTTATGAGGCGCTGGATACCGTTCACCGCGAATGTATTCAGGCTACAATTGTTTCGCGCTTGGGCCGCTGGGATGCCCAGAAATTTAAAGGAACATTGGAGGAAATGGTTGCTTTGAATAGTGAGACGCCGGTAAAAACTCCGGCTTTGATTTATTTACGGATGGAATGTTAGTTCTAAAGATTTCTAATTTTTCGTTTTTAGACAGTCTAAAACATTGAGCCTATTCCTGCCGGAGGCCTTCATCTTTGCCTTAAAGCAAAGACGAAGCAGAAAGTTCAAGGCTGCTTTTGATCTATACCCTACATTTTCATAAAACCTAAGTTCGGACGGGTGATCTCCTCGCCAACTCGGAGTTTTCCGCTCTCACTAAGATTTTATTTCAACTTCGGGCATAAACCAAAAGAGGCCGTTCCACTTATTAAAAGCTGGTTGATTTAGAAAGTGGCTTCGAAGCTTCGGCCTCGGCCGGTGAGCCGAAAAACAAGTGGTGTTGGCATCAAAAAATTACTGATGTTTGAGGAGCCCCGAAGTTTCGGGGGGAGTTTCAGGAATTTTAGCCGGCATCGCGTAGCTTTTCCGAGGGAAGCGGGCGCAGCCTTGGATTTTGTGTTTACTATTTGGGCTAAGCCAAATAGTAAAATCCGCCTGATATGGCAAAAAACTGCTTTTTATGGTAGAGATCATAGTGCAAAATATAAATTTTGTGCTTGGTTTTTTAAACTACCCTAACAATATAGCAGATGTGTTAAGCGTAAATCGATAACAACGAAATAGCAATAAGAACAACCGCTATAGAGTAATAGATCAAAACCTTTTTAAACCGGCTCTGACTCTTTTCAGTAAGAAAAGAAGATATCAATCCGAGGTTGGCGATAAAAAGGGCGAACAACATCAGCACGATGTGTTCAACCGGCCAAAGCCTTTTCGAAACCATGTTTGTGCTTTCGTCGGGGACGTATTGAAAATCAAATCCTGCTCCCAGGTTGGTAAACATGATAAGACCCAAAATAAGTTGCATGTATAGCGCCACAATAAAAGCAATGGCAACATACTTGTCGGTTTTGGTGTAGGGGAGGTGGTTTTTAATTCCACGAACCGAGCGATAAATCAACGTTACCGCCAAAAGTAAAAATGATACACTAACAATGTCGTGTATAATTTTTACAAAGTCGGATGTGATTATGGCGCTCAGATTCGTCATTTTTTTAATTTGTTGCAAGAAGTTTATCGGTTCCAGTTTGCATTCTTGATCCAGTCGACAACGAATTTAGCATTTTCAACGGGAATGCCCGGAACAAATCCGTGTCCAACATTAAAAATCCATTTGTCTTGCCCGGCTCCAAACTCGAGATATTCCTGCAGTTTTGTTTCAATTACTTCCTGATCAGCAAATAGAATACGTGGATCAAGATTTCCCTGAATTCCCATGTCAGCCGGAATCATTTCGCGTGCTTCTTTAATGGGCACCTGCCAGTCTACACTGATAAAGTCGGCATCACCGGGTTGCAACTGTTTTAAACCGGTTCCCAAACCTTTTGGTAAGAAAATAGTTGGAGTGCCGGTTTCCATTACCGCCGCCGATATTTTTCTTACAAACGGCATAATCAATTCCATATATAGATCGGCAGGAATAAGTCCGGCGTGCGTTTCAAATATCTGAAAAGCTGCAATGCCGTGTTTTACCTGATTCAGCGCATATTCAATCGAGAGTTCGGTAATAGCTCCTAACAGTTGTTTTGCCAGTTTTTTGTTTTTGTACAACAGCGAAACTGCATCCGGGAAAGTGTGGTTCGTGCCCAATCCCTGCACCATGTAACAAAGCGTTGTAAATGGCGCTCCGCAAAAACCGATCAACGGAAAGTCTGCAGGTTTGGTTTCCTGAATTTTATCGATAACATCGTAAATGTACTCTAGTTTTGTGGCGTCAGGATTGATGAGTGACATCGGATCGTCAAGGTCTTTCAAAGCTGTTGCAAACCGTGGCCCCGAATCGGTGAATGTCAATTCCATTCCCATCGCCTCGGGAATTACAAGGATATCGGAAAAAAGAATAGCTGCGTCAACACCAAGATCGTAAACCGGTAGCAGCGTTACCTTGGCAGCTAGTTCCGGATCGCGCATCAGTTCTTTAAAACTGTATTGCTTTCGCATTTCAAGATACGACGGTAATACTCTTCCCGCCTGACGCATAAACCACACCGGTGGCCGCTCCGTTTTTTGCCCCTCAAGTGTTTTTATAAATATTCCTTTTTCCATTTTTTCGATGTTATGCTAGTTGTTTTAAGGCGTTTAAATTGGCATTGATGATGTTGTCGATGTCTTCGTCGGTGTGTGCATACGAAACAAACAAACACTCAAACTGCGATGGTGCAATGTACATTCCGCTCTCCAATGAGAGTTTGAAATATTCTGCATAACGTTTTGTGTCTGCACTCATTGCTTCATCGTATGAGCTCACTTTTTCTTCTTCGGTTAAAAACAAGGTCATCATCGATCCAACACGATTTAATACCGCTTTAATACCTGTTTCTTTAAGGTTGGCGCGAATTCCTTCTTCCAGTTTTTTTGCTTTTCGTTCTAGCTCGGGATAGAAATCCGCAGTGTTCAAAATCAATTTCAACATTGTGCTTCCGGCAGCCATTGCCAACGGATTGCCTGACAGTGTTCCTGCCTGGTAAATCGGGCCGTTTGGCGCCAGTTGATCCATAATTTCTTTTTTACCACCATAAGCGCCAACCGGCAACCCTCCGCCGATAATTTTACCCAGCGTGGTAATGTCGGGCATTACATTAAAGTATTCTTGTGCACCACCTTTTGCCAACCGGAAACCGGTGATCACCTCGTCAAAAATTAGCAATGCGCCATTTTTAGTGGCGATTTCACGTAAGCCTTCTAAAAATCCTTTTTCAGGAAGAACAACACCCATGTTTCCGGCAACCGGCTCAACAATTATTGCTGCTATATTTCCGCCGTCTTCAGCGAAAAGTTGTTCTACCGAAGCCAGGTCATTATAATTAGCCAGCAAAGTATCTTTTGCATTTCCGGCAGTTACGCCAGGGCTGTCAGGCAATCCCAAAGTAATTGCTCCGGATCCTGCTTTGATCAGGAAGCTGTCGCCGTGTCCGTGGTAATTCCCTACAAACTTCACAATTTTCTCGCGACCTGTATAACCACGTGCCAAACGAATGGCACTCATTGTGGCCTCCGTTCCCGAGTTCACCATACGCACTTTTTCAATCGAAGGCACCATTTCAACAATCAGTTCTGCCATTTCGGTTTCGTACAAAGTAGGCGCACCATAACTGGTTCCTTTTTGTGCGGCTTCGTTAATGGCCGAAACAATTTCAGGGTGGGCATGACCAAAAATCAGTGGTCCCCACGACGAGACAAAATCAGTGTATTGGTTGCCATCGAGATCAACAACTTTTGATCCTTGGGCACAGTCGATAAAAACCGGATTTAAGTTTACACTTTTAAAAGCCCGAACCGGTGAGTTTACACCTCCCGGAATACTTTCCTGAGCTTGTTTAAATGCTTCTATACTTTTTGAAAACTGCATGTTCTATCCTTTTATTCCATTCAAAATTTTCGCTGCATCAACAGCTGAATATGTAATAATAATATCGGCGCCGGCTCTTTTTATCGATGTAAGAATTTCCATCATAACACGCGGTCCGTCTATCCAATCTTTCTCTTCTGCTGCTTTTAGCATCGAGAATTCGCCACTTACGTTATAGGCTGCTGTTGGCATTTTGAATTCTGTCTTCACACGGTAAATAATATCAAGGAAAGAGAGCGCCGGTTTAACCATAACAATGTCGGCACCTTCGGCAATGTCGAGTTCTACCTCGCGCATAGCTTCGTCCGAATTGGCCGGATTCATTTGGTAAGTAGCACGGTTGCCAAATTTTGGTGCACTTTCGGCAGCCTCACGGAATGGCCCGTAAAAACCCGATGCATATTTAGCCGAATAAGCCATTATTGGAATTTTCTCAAATTTGTTGTCGTCCAATGCTTCACGGATTCGTCCAACGCGTCCGTCCATCATATCGCTCGGAGCGATCATATCAGCACCGGCTTCAGCCAGCGAAACCGATTGAGCAGCCAGCGTTTCAAGCGTGGTGTCGTTATCCACATCGCCATCAATTATGGTTCCGCAGTGTCCGTGTGTAGTGTATTCGCAATTACACACATCGGCAATAATATACAATTCCGGAAGTTCTGCTTTTATGGCACGAATGGCTTGCTGCACAATCCCGTTGTGCTGACAGGCAACGGTCCCGTCTTCGTCTTTTTCGGCAGGAATACCAAACAAAAGAACGGCCTTTACCCCTGCTGCCACAACCTCTTTACATTCCTCAACCAGGTTTTCAACCGATAATTGAAAGTTACCCGGCATTGAGCTGATTGGATTGCGAACGTTGGTTCCGGCACAGACAAAAAGTGGCATCACCAAATCGTCAACCGATAGTTTTATTTCGGTTACCATGTCGCGTAAAACCGAATTATATCTTAATCTTCTTAATCTTGTTTCAGGAAACATCATAGCGTAGTTTTTATTTTGTTCTGTAATAGTCGATTATTGCTTTGTAAAGTCCATCTGCATTTGAATTTTCTGCAGTAATCACTGGTTCGGCACCACCTTGTCGAATGGCCTCAGAAGTTGTTTCTCCGATGCTGGCCATTTTTACTTTTGAAATATTTTCGGTGCCATAAAAGTGGCTGAAGTTGTTAAAAGTAGATGGACTTGTAAATATGATCAGATCGTAATTGTCATCTGATATCGCATCCAATATTTTAGAATCAGCACCCGATGGTTTTACTGTTTGATAGGTATTTACCCGGGTAACTGAATTTGTTTTCGATAGTTCGGTTTCGAGTTTATCACCGGCCAGATTTCCGAGGGCCAGCAAAATATTTTGGTTCTGCAGATTGTGCTTTTCTTTTAATTCTTTCAGTAAACCGTCGGAAGTATATTCGCTTGCTGTAAAATACGGAGCATAACCGTAATAATCCAGTTCGGCGGCGGTGTTTTTACCGATGACCGCAATCTTTAATCCGGAGGGCAAAGTAGTGTTTTCTACAGTTTCGATCAACTGTTTAAATAAACTTACAACGCCATTTTTACTGGTGAAAATAATCCAATTGTACTGATCGAGATTTTGTAGAGATTTCTCTTCTGCTGCAGTAAGTTTTGTCTGCTCAATTTGAATCATGGGCAGCGAAACAACCGATGCTCCCGCTTTTGTTAATAGTTCCGGAAGATCATCGTGAATATCAACAGGACGTGTGGAAATAATTACCTTGTCTTTTAATGGAAGCTCCGTTTTTGTAACAGGTAAATTCTCCGTTCGAATGGTATCAAGAATTTCTTTTCCACCGGCATTGTATAATTTATTGGCCAGATTTCTCGCCATTTCATTGGCATTTTCAACCGGTCCGCTTACTGTTTCTTTCAGAAATTTACTTCCGTTGATGCTGGCAACAAAACCTGTAATTTTTACCTGGTCACCTTCAACTTTGCAAGTACTTCCCACCGGAATCTGGCAGCCGCCTTCAAGCGTATTCAGAAACACACGTTCGGCCGAACTCGTTATCATCGTTTCCTTGTGATTGATCTGCGCAATAATTGTTTCAATCTCCGGATCGTTATCTTTTATTTCAATGGCAATAGCACCTTGTCCACATGCCGGAATCATAGTTTCCGGATCAAGAATTTCGGTAATTGCTTCATCCATTTCAAGTCGTTGCAATCCTGCACCTGCCATGATCATGGCATCGCAGTAACCTTCATTCATTTTGCGGATACGCGTGTTTACATTCCCCCTGATTTCAACGATATTAAAATCAGGATTTATCTTTAGCAACTGTGCCTTACGTCGTAAACTAGAAGTTGCGATTGTATGCTCCGAAGTCAGTTCCGAAAGTTTTAAATGATCTTTGCTTACCAATGCATCGTTTACCGTACCTCTTTCCAGCACGGCACCCAGTTTTGTTCCTTCAGGAAAAATAGTGGGAAGGTCTTTTAAGCTGTGCACGGCCATGTCGATTTCATCGTTGAACATGGCTGCTTCCAACTCTTTGGTAAAAAGGCCTTTATCGCCGATTTTTGATAGCGGAACATCTAAAATTTTGTCGCCTTTTGTTTTTATTACGACAATCTCAAATTGCTTTTCAGGGAATTTTTGTTCAAGTTCATTCTGTACCCTATAAGCTTGATATAAGGCCAGCTTGCTGCCTCGTGTACCAATGCGAATTATATTTCTCATGGGGCTATTTTGAACAGATCGTTAACCAATTCGATGTATTCTTTTTTGCGCCCGTTATCGGTAATCGATTTTACGTTTTTGATCATCAGGCGAATAAATTTATTGGTAATATGATCGGCATACATCGAAGCTTCGTCGGTGTTGTCGTTCGACTGTCGTTTGATAAAGCCTTCGAGTTCGGCTTCATTTATTTTCTTGAAATTATCGCTGATACTTTGGAAAGTAGGAGTCAGATTGCGGGTGTGTTGCCAATCGCTAAAATCACTTACAAACCCGGCAATAATTTTTTCGGCTTTTTCAATTTCGCCGCGACGTTTGCCAAATGTTCTGTCGACCACAGCTTGCAGATCATCAACATCGATAACAAAAACATTTTCGATTTCGGCTACATCAGGTGCAACATTATGAGGTACCGAGAGATCGACAAAAAAGATCGGTTTGTTTTGGCGTTCGATCATTACTTGCTCCACCATTTCTTTGGTTACAAGTGGTTTTTTTGATGCAGTAGATGTGATTACAATGTCGTTGGTAATCAATTCATTTTGCAGTTCCGAAAATTCTTTTGCAGTCCCCTTGTAACGTTTTGCCAGTTCCTGTGCTTTTTCCGTTGTGCGGTTGATGATTGTGAACTTATCACAACCTTTTTTCAACAGGTTTTGCAGCGTAAGTTCGCCGGTTTGACCTGCTCCAAGCAACAATGTTGGGTGTGAAGTAATACTATGTAATTTTTCATTGGCAAGTTCAACTGCGGCATAGCTAACCGAAACGGCTCCTTTTGAAAGTGCTGTGTCCGTCCTAACTTTTTTACCAGCTTCGAAAGCTTTGTTAAACAAGCGAATTAACGTTGGCGTATGAACTTCATATTTATCAGCAATGGCAAAAGCATCTTTCAGCTGGCCAACAATCTGGTATTCGCCCAGCGCCATCGAGTCGAGCCCCGATGCAACACGAAATAAATGTTCTGAAGCTTCGTCCTGGAATTTGTGGTAAAAATGTGCCCCCACACTTTTATCCGCTCTTCTCCACTCAAAAAGCATTTTTGCTAATGTTGAAGTACAATCAAAGATGTTTTTTTCCGTATAGTCAAAATATATCTCGGTTCGGTTGCATGTTGAAACAACGATTGCACCGTTTATTCCTGCGTCGATTAGTTGCGGCACAAAACGCTTCACATCTTCTTCGCAAAAAACGAATTTCTCGCGAACTTTTATCGGAGCAGTTTTGTGGTTTAATCCAAGTAATCCTATCATGAATGAATCGCTTAAGTCTTGATTTTGAAACAATACTAATTAAACAATCTGTAGAAAATCTGTAGAAAAAATCAGATTTGGATATGTATTGAACAAAGGATTATAAGGGGGATGTTTATTTGGCAGAAATAGAGGGTGTTATGCAGGTTGTTGGCTTGTGGGTTCAAGCCTCAAAATTGTTTGTTTCCGGGGTGAAAATAATGCTAAAATTGTGCAGGTTATTCTCATAGGAATAAAGGGCCTTAAAACCCGAAACTTCACATATTTTCTGAACGATGGCAAGTCCCAGTCCAACCGAACTGTCGGAGGAGGATGATTTGTAAAATCGTTTGAATATATCGTCTGGGTTTCCTTCAATTTTTTCGCCGCTGTTGGCAATCGTTAGCTGTTTATCGTTTGCAGTTATCGAAATGTAACCGTTTTTATGATTGTGGCGGATGGCATTTTTTAACAGGTTGGAAATCAGTATGTCAGCCAGATATGGATTCAATTCAGCAAAATATTGTTTATCTGGACTTTTTACCGAAATCTTTTTGCTTGCAATAACATCCTCGAGGAATGAAAGTTGTGTGTCAATTATTTGGGTTAAATCGACTTTTTTTACTTCAGGGAATTGTCGGTTCCCAATTTTTGAAAGTAGCAGCAAAGTATTGGTCAAGCGCGAAAGCCGGGTGGAAGCTTCATAGGCATCGCTAATCGTTTTTAATTCTTTCTCCTGCATACATTCTGACTGCAGAAGCAGCTCCAGTTTCGAGATAATTACGGCAATGGGTGTTTGCAATTCGTGCGAGGCATTTTCGGTATATTCTTTCAGGTTGTAATAGTCGTCTTTTATGCGCTCGGTCATCGAAATCAAAACCTTGTTCAACTCGTTGAATTCCTTGATATCGCTTTCTTTCAATTGAAAATCTTCGTGCGTGTTCAAGTCGTATTTTTTGATTTTGTTGATGGTGTCGTAAAACGATTTCAGCGTTTTTTGCGATATGTGCCGGTTCAGTACTAATAGTCCTATAATAAGGGCAACAACCAGTAGCGTCATCGATAAAATAATGCGAACCATCAGGTTGTCGGTTTCGGCATGCGATTTAAAGATTCTGACCAGGTATTTTTGCCCGCCAACTTCCGAAACGAACTGCAACTGACGGTATGCTGTGTAAGCGCCTGTTTTAGCATCCACAATTAGCGTATCGGAATAGCCTTCAACCGGATTTTGGTTGGCAGGTATTGGAGTTACTTCAACTTTTTTCTCAAAATCGGTTGGTGCTGTTGTTGCTCCGTGTGCCGAATTTAATTCATTTTGAATGCTGGTTTGGCGCTTTTGCAACTCAACGTTTATGTTTTGGTTTACCTGTTGGCGAAGAACAAAATAAAAAACCACTAATCCGGTAAGGAAAATGAAAAGTGAAATGGAGAGGAAATTGAGACTTATTTTGGTTAGTAGTTTCATTAATTCTCGTGGCTAGAGTATAAATTGTTATTTGGAACACAAAGTCGCAAAGACACAAAGGTAAGAGAAAAATTGCTTTAGGATTTATTTCAGGCTTTGCACCGATGCAGTTAATAATTCTGTTTTTTTCAATCCAAATTTGTGTATAATATTTAGAGTTTTAATAGGCATTTGCACAACATTTAAAAGTACAAAAAAGTTATTCTTCGTGTCTTAGCGTCTTCGTGTTTGCCGTTTTTTTTATTCCTGGTTTAAATCGAATTTATAACCAACGCCGTAAATGGTTTTAATATAATCGGTGCATCCTTTTTTTATCAGTTTTTTGCGGAGGTTTTTAATGTGTCCGTAAATAAAATCGTACGAATCGGCAATGTCCATGTAGTCGCCCCAAAGATGCTGCGCCAAACCTGTTTTTGTAATTACCTTGTTTTTGTTGGCTACAAAAAACTGGAGCAATTCGTACTCTTTTTTTGTGAGTTGTAACTCGTTGTCGTTTACAAAAACCTGGTGCGAATCGGGCAGGATTTTTATCTCGTTGACCAAAATCTGATTGTCGCCATCGAAATTTATCCGCCGGTTAATCGATTTCAGATGCGCATTTAGTTCTGCCAAATGAAAAGGTTTTGTAAGGTAATTATCGGCACCAATTTCAAGCCCTTCAATTCTGTTGTCTACCGAGTCGCGTGCCGAAATAATGATGATTCCCATTTTTTTATTATCCTTTTTTACCTGCCTGATAAGGTCGAGGCCGCTGCCGCCCGGTAAATTAATATCCACCAGAATACAGTCGTAAAAATGGATATCAAGATGCTCGGCTGCCGTGTTGTAATCATAGGCCGTTTCGCACACATAACCTTCGTCGGTGAGGTACTGAAAAATGGAGTCGGATAAAGCTATTTCGTCTTCAATTATGAGAATTTTCATGCATGCTTATTTTCAAATTGCAATATAATAACTTTTCATGCGAATGCGGTTGATTGTGTTGGGTGAGTTCTGAATTCTGTGAAAATGGAGTGTATGTATATAACCCAAAAACATTTATAGTTATCTTGCGCTATGCAAAAAAATAACTTGTGTTGCCGTATTTATCCGGTGGTGATCATACTTGTTTCAGCCGTTATTTCAGCGGCCATTTTTTATTTCAAAGAAGGTATGCATGAATTTCGTTTTCTTACTGAGAAGGGAGCTTTTTTCGATTTCTTTGGTGTGAGTTTGGTTATTGCGGTGTTGCCGGTTGCGCTATTTTATTATTTGAGCGAAAAGGAGAAATTTGAGCGTTCTGCAAGGCCATTATCACTACTTGGATTTATTCCGGCATTGATTTATTTGGGCGTTAGTTTGTTTTAGATTTATGCTGCTATTCAAAAACAAACCACAATTACCTTTTGCAGGTTATTGTGGTATGTTCCTGTTGCTTGCTTATTCCTCAAGCGAGTCGAGAAGCGATGGTTTTTCATCCGTTTTCTGGCGCTTAAAAATATAACGTGTTATAAAAATACCGTTGTTGTCGTCGGCTCCTCCGTAACTTTCAACTCCGGTATTTACAAAAGCCAGCTCCCAGCCCTGACTCATCATGTCATTAATTTTAGAAGTTAACAGTGCATCGTTCGAAGCAATGTTCTGAAAGCGGATACCACCAACATTAAAGAAGTTGAGTAGTTTGGTTTCATCAAAATCTTTGATGCGGATTTCCTCGCGGTCGCTTTTATTTCTGTCGCCGTTTTCGGCTGTTTGCCGCGTGGTAAATTCTTTGTAATCCACTTCGTGATCAGTAGAAATTAGTCGTGAACGGCCAACACCACTTGGGATGATCGATTCGATTGTGGTAATGATTTTTACTTCGTATTGCGGCGTTTCTTGTCCGTTTGTTATTGGCGAAATAAAAAGCGCCAAAAGAATGAAAATAATAGTTTGTTTCATTTTGATATGTTTTGTGATTTTTAACTTATTTATACGTCTGTTTTGGGTTATTCAGCTTCTTTTCGGAAATAATAGCGGGTAAGAAACAATCCGTTCGGATCGTTTGCACTTTCGCTGTCGTCGTCGAGCAGTGCTTTAATAATTGCTTTTTTAACACTGGCATTTGCCATTTTGCTTTCAACGCCTGTTTTTACATCAAATAATTCCCAGCCATTGGCCAGCATATCGTTAATTTTCGATGTCATTAAAGCATCGTTCGAAGCAATGTTCTGAAACCTGATTCCGCCTTCGTTATAAAAGTTCAGTAACTTGGTTTCTTCATATTCCTTGATACGCATGTCTTTTCGTTTGCTTTTGTTTTTACTCTTTTTGTCCTCTGTTCGTTGCGAGGTAAAATCCTGGTAATCTACTTCAGCAATGGGTGAAATCATGCGCGATCTTCCCAGACCATTCGGAACCAGCGATTCAATGCAGGTAACGATTTGAATGTCGTATTTTGGCTGTTGAGCCATCGTAAATACGGGTAGAAATAAAAGTAAGAAAAATAAAACTCGATTTTTGAGGTGCATTCTGTTTCGAATTATGTTTAGCGATAGCAAATATACTTAATTCTTGTAATCAACTTTATAATCCTGTAAAAACATAATTTGGTTCTGTTTAGGTCAGAATTCATGGTAAGCTGTTAGCATCTAATTGTCAATACTGGCGCGACCATTGAGAATTTTTTCTATCTTTCCGCAACAAAACTCAATTATGGCAAAGTTCCCGTTTTATCAACAATTTGATGCAATGGATTGCGGCCCAACCTGCTTACGCATGGTGGCCAAATATTACGGGAAGCATTATACCACCGAATTTCTTCGCGAAAACTCCTATATAACCCGGGAAGGTGTATCATTACTGGGAATCAGCGACGCTGCTGAAGCTATTGGAATGCGCTCGATGGGAGTGAAAATCACTTTTCAGCAATTAAAAAATGAAGCCCCACTTCCTTGTATCGTACATTGGGGACAGGAACATTTTGTTGTTGTTCACCAGTTTAAAAAAGGGAAAGTTTGTGTTGCAGATCCTGCATTTGGGCGGATTGAATACAGCGAAAAAGAGTTTTGCGAAAAATGGATTTCTACGGTTTCTGGAGGTGAAGAAAAAGGGATTTGCTTGCTTTTGCAACCAACACCCGAATTTTACCAGAGCGAAGACGACAAAGTAAAACGTACCGGCTTTCAGTTTGTATTTAATTACCTAAAACCATACAAAAAACTGGTTGTTCAGTTAATTCTTGGTTTTCTTCTCGGAAGTTGCATTCAGCTGGTTTTGCCTTTTCTAACGCAGAGTGTAGTCGACATTGGAATAAATAATCAGGATATTGGTTTTATATACCTGGTACTTATTGCGCAACTCGTTTTATTTATCAGTCGAATGTCGGTTGAGTTCATCCGCTCGTGGATTTTGTTGCACATTAGCACGCGCATTAATATTTCCATTATTTCCGATTTTCTTATCAAGTTAATGAAGCTGCCGTTGGGCTTTTTCGACTCAAAGATGATCGGCGATATTTTACAGCGTATTGAAGATCACGACCGAATCGAGCGTTTTTTAACAGCCCAGTCAATCGGAGTTTTGTTTTCGGTTTTTAGTCTGGTGGTTTTTGCCATTGTATTGGCCATATACAGCTGGACGATATTCTTGATATTTATTATTGGTTCGGCCTTGTATTTTGTGTGGATCTATGTTTTTATGAAACGCAGGCGCGAACTCGATTTTAAACGTTTTAATAAACTGTCAGAAAATCAAAGCAAGTTGATTCAGATTATTAACGGAATGCAGGAGATAAAACTGAACAACTACGAAAAGCAAAAACGCTGGGAGTGGGAGCGTGTTCAGGCCGGACTGTTTAAAGTGAGCGTAAAAAGCCTTTCGTTGCAGCAGTATCAGGATGCCGGTTCGGTTTTTATTAATGAAACAAAAAATATTCTCATTATAATTATTTCGGCCACCGCTGTTGTTAATGGTGAATTGACTCTTGGTATGATGCTGGCTATACAATATATAATAGGGCAGCTAAATACGCCATTGCGGCAACTTATTAGTTTTATGCACACGGCTCAGGATGCCAAGATTAGTTTGGAGCGATTGGCAGAAATTCATGAGAAAAAAGATGAGAGTGAAGCCGGTAAATCGTATGTGCGAAACCTGCCCGAAAATAAAGGAATATCGGTTAACGATCTGGTTTTTCAGTATGAAGGGCCGCGTTCGCCTAAGGTGTTGAATAATATCAATCTGGAAATTCCGGAAAAGAAAACAACTGCTATTGTAGGAACCAGTGGCAGTGGAAAAACCACATTGATAAAACTATTGCTGGGCTTTTATCCACCAGTTGCAGGCGATATAAAAATTGGAGGAACAAGATTGTCCAACTATTCGCCGCAAATGTGGCGCGACAACTGTGGCGTGGTAATGCAGGATGGTTTTATTTTTTCCGACAGTATTGCAAAAAATATTGTGGTAAACGACGAACTTATTGATCAGGAACGTTTGCTGAATGCTGTTAAAATGGCGAATATTCAGGATTATATTGAGGCCTTGCCACTGAGCTACAATACAAAAATAGGGCAGGAAGGTGTTGGATTAAGCCAGGGGCAGAAACAGCGAATTCTGATTGCCCGCGCAATTTATAAATCGCCGGAGTACCTGTTTTTTGATGAGGCTACAAACGCGCTTGATGCCAACAACGAGAAGATGATCATGGAGAATATGGACAAATTCTCGGCGGGAAAAACTGTTGTTGTGGTGGCGCATCGTTTAAGTACGGTGAAAAATGCCGACCAGATTGTAGTGCTCGATACTGGCGAAATTGTGGAGCGCGGAACACACGAAGAGTTGATTGCAAAACAAGGAAAATATTATCAACTGGTTAAAAATCAATTGGAACTGGGCAACTGATAACAAATGACTGACGAGCAAAATAAAATAGAAATTCGTTCCGGCGAAGTGCAGGAGATACTTGGCGGAGTTCCATCGCGCATTGTGCGATATGGAATTCTTGTGTTTGTCGCCATCTTTTCGTTGATCATTATTTTTAGCTTTATATTTTATTACCCCGACATTCTGCGCTCGAACATTGTAGTTACCACTGAAAATCCACCTGCAACTTTGGTTGCCCGTGCAACGGGAAAAATTGAGAAGCTGTTTGTTGAGGATAAAGATCATGTGGAGGCAGGACAAACGATAGCTTTAATAGAAAACCCTGCGGATTACAGCGATGTACTGGAGCTGGAGCAGGTAATAAACACGGTTCAGCCCGCTTTTGATACCCTGAATTTCACTGTTTCCCAGCGTTTTAATAAAGGCCTGCAATTGGGTGCTGTGCAAGAGTATTACTCGCAGTTTTTAACCCGTTACGAGGAGTTGAATGAATTTAATCAACGCAACTATTATACATTAAAAGAAGAATCGTACAAAGAACAGTTGAAAAATGCCCGGATTTTGTACGACAGGCTTTGGGAGCAGAAAGTTGCTATTGACAAAGAATACCAGATTAAACAACGAAATTACGAACGCCAGAAAAAATTACTGGCCGGAGAGGTGGTTTCTTCAACCGTTCTGGAACAAGCCGAATCGGAAATGTTGAGCAAAAAATCAGAATTAGACGGAATTCGTTCAACACTGGCCGAAAAACAAATCGATATCAGCGAACTGGATCAGAAAATTATTGAAAACGAAAAGGAATACCACGATTATAAAATTCAGTATGAATCGGCACTGATTGAAGCCTTTAATAACCTGAAAAGTCAGGCAAGCGATTGGTTTCTTACTTATGTGTTGCGATCGCCGATAGACGGAGTAGTTACTTTCAATAAGTTTTACGCCGAGAACCAGAATATTACGGAAGGTGACCGTGTTTTAACGATCGTGCCCGAAGATGTGGGCGAAGTTATCGGGAAAGTGGAGCTGCCTGTTCGTGGGTCAGGAAAAGTGAAAGAAGGACTTAACGTAAATGTGAAATTTGATAACTATCCATATATGGAATACGGACTGGTGCGCGGGAAAGTAAAAAGCGTTTCGTTGGTGCCCGAAGATAGTTTTTACATGGTAGAGATTACTTTTCCAAATGGTTTGGTTACCAACTATGATAACGAGTTGCAAATGCAAAGTCAGTTAATGGGGCAGGCCGAGATAATTACCGAAGATCTACGTTTGATTCAACGGATTTTTAATCCTTTAAAATCGCTTTGGAAAGAGCGAATAAAGCAATAGTAATATACAGTCGCAGTTGGCAGTCGGCAAAATGCAATCGACAAAATAAATTTTCAAACGGCTTCCTGTATTTTACCTCTTGCATATTTTGCTCCAAACTTCTTCCTGCGTCACTCTTCTAACTTCCCTCTGCTTCAATTCTTTCCAATCTTAATTTTTTCAAAAAAAAGGTGCAAACCTATTGTTCTTAAATAATAATTCGTACTTTTGCGAGCCGTTTTTAGGGGAAAAGTGTGCTTTTCCGTCTCGAAACGATTGATAATTAAGGATTTTTGCATAATTTTGCAGTCCATTTTGGATAATGATTATTAACTATATAAAAAACAGGTAGTTATGCCAACTATTCAACAGTTAGTTAGAAAAGGAAGACAAACTAAAGTTGAGAAAAGTAAATCTCCGGCTTTAGATTCATGCCCACAACGTCGTGGAGTATGTGTTCGTGTTTATACCACTACGCCAAAGAAACCAAACTCGGCAATGCGTAAAGTTGCAAGGGTAAGGTTAACCAATGGTAAAGAGGTGAATGCTTACATTCCTGGTGAAGGTCACAACCTTCAGGAGCACTCAATTGTGCTTGTTCGCGGAGGTAGAGTAAAAGACCTTCCGGGTGTACGTTATCACTTAATTCGCGGTGCGTTGGATACTGCGGGTGTTGAAGGACGTTTACAACGTCGTTCAAAATATGGTGCGAAAAAACCGAAAAAATAAGAAAAGTAAAAAAGAGTAATTAACTACGTTATTTTCAGTGGTTTGGTTGAGTAAGGAATTCTCTCTATTGTCTTCCGGAGATGAACTGAAGACCGCCTTAGGGCAACCGATTTAAATAACACTAAAAAGTTTTAAAATGAGAAAGTCGAAACCAAAGAAGAGGATCCTTTTACCGGATCCAAAATTCAACGACACTTTAGTAACCAGGTTTGTAAATGACCTTATGGTTGACGGGAAAAAATCAACAGCCTACACAGTATTCTATGAGGCTATTGATATGGTAGAAAAAAGAATGAAAGACACTGAGTTGTCTCCTCTTGATGTTTGGAAAAAAGCATTAGAGAATATTACTCCAAATGTTGAAGTTAAGAGTCGCCGTGTTGGTGGTGCTACTTTCCAGGTTCCAATGGAAGTTCGTCCGGAAAGAAAAAACGCCATCAGTATCAAAAATATGATTTTGTTTGCCCGTAAACGCTCGGGAAGATCTATGGCCGATAAATTATCAGCAGAGATCATTGCTGCTTTCAACGAAGAAGGTGGTGCATACAAGAGAAAAGAAGATACGCACAGAATGGCCGAAGCTAACCGTGCATTCGCACACTTCAGATTCTAGTCTATATAGTTTAGTAAAATTGGTAATAGAAAATAGGTTTAAAAAATGGCTAAACAAGATCTGAAATATACCAGGAATATTGGTATTATGGCGCATATCGACGCCGGAAAGACCACTGTAACAGAGCGTATTCTGTATTATACAGGTTTAACTCACCGTATTGGTGAGGTGCACGATGGTGCTGCTACCATGGACTGGATGGAGCAAGAGCAGGAAAGAGGTATTACAATTACTTCTGCTGCAACTACAACTTTCTGGAAACACAATGACATTGAACACAAAATCAATATCATTGATACTCCGGGACACGTTGACTTCACCGTTGAGGTGGAGCGTTCACTGCGAATTTTAGATGGTACTGTAGCTTTGTTCTGCGCTGTTGGTGGTGTAGAGGCTCAGTCTGAAACTGTATGGCGTCAGGCTGAAAAATACGGAGTTCCACGTATTGCATTTGTAAATAAAATGGACCGTCAGGGTGCCGATTTCTTTAACGTATACAACGAGATTAGAGAAAAATTAGGTGCTAACCCTGTTCCAATGCAAATTCCAATTGGTGCTGAAGAAACTTTCGAAGGGGTTATCGACCTTGTTGAAATGAAAGCGGTACGTTGGGAAGATGATGCAGCAATGGGAACCAAATATGTTCTTAGTGAAATTCCTGCCGAGCTGCAAGAACAAGCTGAGGAATGGAAAGAAAAACTGGTTGAGTCGGTTGCCGAAGTAGATGACGAAATTCTTGAGCGTTATTTCGAAAATCCGGATTCAATTACAGCAGAAGAAATGATGGCTGTTATTCGTAAAGCAACGTTGGAAGGAGTAATTATTCCAATGATGTGCGGATCAGCATTTAAAAATAAAGGTGTACAGCGTTTGTTAGATGCTGTTTGTGAGTTCTTGCCATCTCCACTTGATAAAGGTGAAGTAACAGGTAAAAACCCGGTAATTGATAAAGAAGTAACACGTCACCCTGATGCTGACGAGCCATTGGCTGCGTTAGCATTTAAAATTGCTACCGACCCATTCGTAGGTCGTTTGGCATTTATTCGGGTTTACTCGGGTACTTTGAATGCCGGTGATACAGTATATAACTCGCGTACAGGCAAAAAAGAGCGTATCTCGCGTTTATACCAGATGCACTCTAACAAGCAAAATCCGAAAGATTCTATCTCGGCAGGTGATATTTGTGCTGCAGTAGGTTTTAAAGATATTCGTACAGGTGATACACTTGGCGATCTTAAAAACCCAATTGAGCTGGAAAGCATGGACTTCCCTGAGCCGGTAATTGGTATCGCTATCGAGCCTAAATCGCAAAAAGATGTTGATAAACTTGGAAACGGTTTGGCAAAATTGGCTGAGGAAGATCCAACATTCGTTGTTAATACCGACGAAGATTCAGGTCAGACTGTAATCCGTGGTATGGGTGAGCTTCACCTTGAAATTTTGATCGACCGTTTAAAACGCGAATTCAAAGTCGAATGTAACCAGGGAGCACCTCAGGTTGCCTATAAAGAAGCCATTACCGAGGAAGTTGAATTACGTGAAGTATTCAAAAAACAAACTGGTGGTCGTGGTAAATTTGCCGATGTTATTGTAAAAGTAGAACCTGCCGAAGAAGGAAAAGAAGGTTTGGAATTTATCGATGCTGTAAAAGGTGGTCGTATTCCTCGCGAATTTATTCCTTCAGTTGAGAAAGGTTTTAAAGATGCATTGGCAAATGGTCCGTTGGCAGGTTTCCCTGTTGACAGTTTGAAAGTAACATTGCTCGATGGTTCGTTCCACCCTGTGGATTCAGACCAGTTATCGTTCGAGATTTGTGCCCGTCAGGCATTCAAGAGTGCTGCATCAAAAGCAAAGCCTGCGCTTCTCGAGCCTATTATGAAAGTTGAGGTTGTAACTCCGGAAGAGTACATGGGTGATATTATTGCCGACCTTAACCGTCGTCGTGGCGAGATTGCAAGTATGGACAGCAAAGGTAACGCCAAAGTTATCGAAGCAAAAGTGCCACTTGCCGAGCAGTTTGGTTATGTAACAGTATTGCGTACACTTTCTTCAGGTCGTGCCACTTCATCAATGGAATTTAGCCATTACGCAGAAGTTCCACGTAGCCTTGCCGAGAAAGTATTGGCAGATTGTAACGGAAAAGTTGATTTATTAAAATAATTTATAACAATTTTCTCTTATGAGTCAAAAGATCAGGATTAAGCTTAAATCGTACGATCACAACTTGGTAGACAAGTCGGCTGAGAAAATCGTTAAAACTGTAAAAACTACTGGTGCAGTAGTAAGTGGTCCTATTCCACTTCCTACTCACCGCAGAGTTTTCACCGTTTTACGTTCAACCTTCGTAAATAAAAAATCGAGGGAGCAATTTCAGTTGTCATCTTACAAACGTTTGATCGACATTTACAGCTCAACCGCTAAAACAATCGACGCACTAATGAAGCTGGAGCTTCCAAGTGGCGTTGAAGTAGAAATTAAAGTTTGATAATTTAAAGTAGTCGAAAAAAATGGCTGGTATTATTGGAAAAAAAATCGGAATGACATCCGTATTCAGTGTTGAGGGGAAAAATATCCCATGCACTGTGATTGAGGCCGGACCTTGTGTAGTTACACAAGTGAAAACGGCAGAGACCGACGGCTACGAAGCGCTTCAGTTAGCTTATGGCGAGAAAAAAGACAAGCACGCCACTAAAGCTGAAGTTGGCCACTTTAAAAGGGCTGGTGTTTCACCAAAGCGCAAAGTAGTAGAGTTTCATAACACCTATCAGGAAGAGTTTGAATTGGGACAAGAGATTGATGTGAGCATTTTCAACGAAAAAGATTATGTAGACATCATCGGAGTTTCAAAAGGTAAAGGTTTTCAGGGTGTAGTAAAACGTCACAATTTCCGTGGTGTTAATGATGCTACACACGGTCAGCACAACAGGCTGAGAGCACCTGGTTCAATCGGTGCATCATCATGGCCTTCACGCGTATTTAAAGGTATGCGTATGGCTGGACGCGACGGTGGAAAAACAGTTACTATCGAAAACCTTGAAGTAGTAAAAATTATTCCTGAGAAGAATGTATTAGTGGTAAAAGGTTCGGTACCTGGAGCCAAAGGTTCATACTTAATTATTAGAAAACAATGGAACTAAGTGTACTGAATATAGAAGGAAAAGAAACCGGAAAAAAAGTCACTTTAAACGACCAGATTTTCGGTATTGAGCCCAGCGACCACGCCATTTATTTGGATGTAAAACAATACATGGCTAACCAACGCCAGGGTACAAGCAAGAGCAAAGAACGTGGTGAAATTGCAGGTAGCACCAAAAAGATAAAAAGACAAAAAGGTACCGGTACTGCACGTGCAGGTAGCATTAAGTCTCCTTTATTTCGTGGTGGTGGTACAATCTTTGGCCCACGTCCGCGTAACTACGGTTTCAAGCTGAACAAAAAAGTGAAGCAATTGGCCCGTAAATCAGCTTTAACTTACAAAGCAAACGAGAAGAGTATCGTTGTTGTTGAAGACTTCAATTTTGAAGCTCCAAAAACAAAAGAGATGGTAGCATTGCAAAGCAATCTGCAAATTGCTGAAAAAAAGGCACTTTTCGTTTTACCAACTGAAAATAATAACATATATTTGTCGTCGCGAAATTTGCAGGACGTATCGGTTGTAACTGCTTCAGAGTTAAGTACTTATCAGATTTTGAACGCAAAAGCGATTGTGCTTTGCGAAGGATCTGTTGCGAAAATTGAAGAAGCGTTTAAACTTTAACGGATAAAAAAAAATGGAAATTTTAGTAAAACCATTAGTTACAGAAAAAATGACCGACCAGTCGGAACGTTTTAACCGTTACGGTTTTGTGGTAGATCGCAGAGCAAGTAAACCTGAAATTAAAAAGGCGGTTGAAGATCTTTACAACGTTTCGGTTGAAAGCGTTAACACCATGGTTTATGGTGGTAAAGTAAAATCGAGATATACCAAAGGTGGTATCATTACCGGTAAAACAGCAGCTTTCAAAAAAGCTATTGTTACTTTGGTTGAAGGAGATAGTATTGACTTTTATAGTAATATATAATAGTATATAATTAATAAGTATTATGGCAGTAAGAAAACTGAAACCAGTAACTCCGGGTCAAAGGCACAAAGTAATTGGCGCCTTTGATACCATTACTGCATCTACACCTGAAAAATCATTGTTGGAGCCCATTAAAAAGTCCGGTGGTCGTAACAACCAGGGACGCATGACAATGAGGTATATAGGTGGGGGACATAAACGCAAATACCGTATTATCGACTTTATGCGCGATAAAGACGGTGTTGCAGCTGTTGTCGATTCAATTCAGTACGATCCAAACCGTACTGCTCGTATCGCCCTTCTGAAATACGAAGATGGCGAAAAACGTTACATGATTGCGCCTAACGGGTTGCAAGTTGGCCAAACTGTAAAGAGTGGTAACGGAATCGAACCTGAAATCGGGAATTGTCTTCCACTGGCTGAAATACCTCTTGGTACTTTGGTTCACAACATTGAGCTTCACCCAGGACAGGGTGGGGTGATGGCACGTAGTGCAGGTGCTTATGCACAATTGACCTCACGTGATGGCAAATATGCAATTTTAAAATTACCATCAGGCGAATCTCGTATGGTACTTACGTCCTGCAGGGCTACAGTAGGTACGGTTGGAAATACAGAACATAACATCGAGAAATCGGGTAAAGCCGGTCGCTCTCGTTGGTTAGGAAGAAGACCTCGTGTTCGAGGTGTAGTAATGAACCCTGTCGATCACCCAATGGGTGGTGGTGAAGGAAGAAATTCAGGAGGACACCCAAGATCGCGTAATGGTATGCTTGCGAAAGGTTACAAAACCCGTTCGAAGAAAAAAGCTTCCAACAAGTATATTGTAGAACGTAGGAAAAAATAGTAAAGAGGAATAAATTATGAGTCGTTCATTAAAGAAAGGTCCATTTATCGATTTTAAGTTAGAACGTAAAGTTTTAGCAATGAATGAATCGAATAAAAAATCGGTTGTGAAAACCTGGGCCAGAGCATCAGTAATTTCTCCTGATTTTGTAGGACACACTATTGCAGTACATAATGGAAACAAATTCATCCCGGTATATGTCACCGAAAATATGGTGGGACACCGTTTGGGCGAATTTGCTCCAACCCGTACATTCAGGGGGCATGCTGGTAATAAGAAAAGATAGGCATTAATATTTAAAAAGTAAGTACAATGGGTGCCAGAAAAAGACTAGCAGCTGAGAAAAGAAAAGAAGAGAAAAAACAACAATATTTTGCTGTTTTACGCAACTGCCCAACATCTCCACGAAAAATGAGGTTAGTAGCCGATATGATTCGCGGAATGGAGGTTAACAAAGCCTTAGATGTATTGAAGTATTCTTCAAAAGAAGCATCACGCAGGGTAGAGAAACTTCTGCTTTCAGCCATTGCCAATTGGCAGGCTAAAAACGAAGGAGTTCGTTTAGAGGAAAGTGAGCTTTACGTATCACAAATCATGGTAGATTCAGGTCGTATTTTGAAACGTTTACGTCCGGCTCCCCAGGGTCGTGCACACCGTATCAGAAAACGCTCGAACCACGTGACTCTATACGTAGATAGTAAAGAAAGTGTTGTTGAAGAAAACCTTAATTAATATTCATGGGACAAAAAGTAAATCCGATAGCAAATCGTTTGGGGTTCATCAAAGGATGGGATTCAAACTGGTTCGGTGGTGATAATTACGGCGATAAGCTGGTTGAAGACCAAAAGATCAGGAAATACCTGAATGCTCGTTTGGCCAAAGCCAGTATTTCAAGAATCGTTATTGAACGTACCTTGAAGCTGATTACCATCACAGTTCATACTTCGCGACCAGGTATTATTATTGGTAAAGGTGGTCAGGAAGTTGACAAACTGAAAGAAGAATTAAAAAAGATTACCAAAAAAGAGGTTCAAATCAACATTTTCGAGATCAAACGTCCTGAACTTGATGCTAAGATCGTTGCAAATAACATTGCACGTCAGCTAGAGGGTAAGATTGCTTACCGTAGGGCGGTTAAAATGGCCATTGCTTCAACCATGAGAATGGGAGCCGAAGGAATCAAAGTATTGGTTTCAGGTAGGTTAAACGGAGCAGAAATGGCTCGTTCTGAAATGTATAAAGACGGCCGTACTCCGCTACATACTTTGCGTGCAGATATTGACTACGCATTGGCTGAAGCATTAACAAAAACCGGACTTATTGGAATTAAAGTTTGGATTTGTAAAGGTATGGTATACGGAAATCGCGACCTTTCACCTAACCTCGGACAAAAGTCCGGACGTGGTGGTGGAAACAGAGGTGGTGGTAACCGCAATCGTCGTAGAAAATAGTGGTTTAACACTCACAATTTAAAAAAGGATGTTACAGCCAAGAAAAGTAAAATTTAGAAGAGTACAGAAGGGCCGAATCAAAGGAAACGCTCAACGCGGAAACCAATTAGCATTCGGTTCATTTGGAATAAAGTCGTTGGAAGAATCGTGGCTTACCGGTAGGCAGATTGAAGCTGCCAGGGTTGCGGTAACACGTTATATGCAACGTCGAGGACAAATTTGGATACGCGTATTCCCCGATAAACCGATTACCAAAAAGCCAGCCGAAGTAAGGATGGGTAAAGGTAAAGGTGCTCCTGAAGGATTTGTTGCTCCGATAGCTCCGGGTCGTATTATTATTGAAGCTGATGGCGTTTCTTTGGAAACTGCAAAAGAAGCTTTAAGACTTGCCGCTCAGAAACTACCGGTAAAAACAAAGTTTATGGTTAGACGTGATTATGTTGAAGAATAAAATTAGGTGAATCATGAAAGTAAGTGAAATCAAAGAAATGACGAACAACGAAATCGTTGAGCGTCTACAGATTGAAAAAGAAAATCTTGTTCGCCTAAAATTGAATCATGCAGTATCGCCGCTTGAAAATCCTAACAAGTTGAAGGAAGCAAAAGCAACGATTGCACGTTTGAATACAATTCTTCGCGAAAGAGAATTAAACGAAAATCAGAAGTAATTCAACGATGGAAAATAAAGTAAGAAATCTCAGAAAAGAGAGAATCGGGGTCGTTGTTAGTGATAAAATGGATAAATCGATTGTGGTTGCCGAAAAAACAAAAGAGAAGCACCCAATTTATGGTAAGTTCGTTAACAAAACTACCAAATTCCATGTCCACGATGAGAAAAATGATTGCAACGTTGGCGATACTGTAAGGATTATGGAAACACGTCCTTTAAGTAAAACCAAATGTTGGAGAGTAGTTGAAATAATTGAAAGAGCTAAGTAATCATGGTACAACAAGAATCAAGATGTTCGGTAGCCGATAACAGTGGAGCAAAAGAAGTTTTAGTGATCCGTGTATTAGGCGGAACACGTAAACGTTATGCTACATTGGGCGACACTGTTGTGGTTACTGTAAAAAGTGCACTTGCCGGAGGCGAGATGAAAAAAGGTACTGTATCACGCGCAATTGTTGTACGTACGAAGAAAGAAAACCGTCGTCAGGATGGTTCTTATATTCGTTTCGACGATAACGCAGTAGTACTTCTTAACAACGCTGGTGAAATGCGTGGAACACGTATTTTCGGGCCTGTAGCACGTGAATTACGCGAGAAGAATATGAAAATCATTTCACTCGCTCCAGAAGTATTGTAAAAAGAAAAAAGCTCAAAATGCAGAAAAAGTTACACATAAAAAAAGGTGACACTGTGGTTGTGATCGCTGGAAACAGTAAAGGCCAAAAAGGTCGTGTGCTGGAAGTGATCCGCAAAACCGACAGAGCAATAGTTGAAGGTGTTAATATGATGAAAAAACATACCAAACCTAACGCGGAAACGCCACAGGGAGGTATCATCGAACAAGAAGCACCGGTGCATATTTCTAACCTAATGTTAGTTGATCCTAAAACAGGTGAAGCTACACGTGTGGGTAAGAAATTGAATGACGATGGTAAATTAGTTCGTATTTCGAAAAAAACAGGAGAGGAGATTAAGTAATGGCTTACGTACCAACTCTTAAGAAGAAATATCAGGAAGAAATAATCCCTGCCTTAAAGAAAGAGTATGATTACTCTTCTGTAATGCAGGTTCCGAAATTAGAAAAAATCATCCTTAACCAGGGTGTTGGAGCAGCAATCGCCGACAAAAAACTGATCGACGTAGCCCAAACCGAAATGACAATGATCGCCGGCCAGAAAGCCGTACAAACTTTGTCAAAAAAGGATATCTCTAATTTCAAATTGAGAAAGAAAATGCCAATTGGCGTGCGTGTTACATTGCGTCGCGACCAAATGTATGAATTCCTAGATCGTTTAATTGCTGTGGCACTGCCACGTATTCGCGACTTTAAAGGTATCGAAAGCAAAATGGACGGCCGCGGAAACTACACACTTGGCGTTCCGGAACAAATAATTTTCCCCGAGATCGTACTTGATAAAGTAAGTAAGATCAACGGAATGAATATTACCTTTGTCACTTCTGCGCAAACCGACGAAGAAGGTTTTGCACTGTTGAAAGAATTAGGTCTACCTTTTAAAAACGTTAAAAAGAATTAGTAATGGCTAAAGAATCAATGAAAGCACGCGAAGTAAAACGTGCAAAACTAGTTGAGAAATACGCCGAGAAACGTGCCAAGCTGAAAGCTGAAGGCGACTGGGAAGGTTTGCAAAAACTACCTAAAAATTCGTCGAAAGTACGTTTGCACAACCGTTGTAAACTTAGCGGACGTCCGAAAGGATATATGCGCCAATTCGGTATCAGCAGGATTGATTTTAGGGAAATGGCCTCAAACGGGCTTATTCCTGGAGTTAAAAAGGCAAGTTGGTAATCGTTAAAAGAAACTTGAAAAATGAGTAAAGTAACAGATCCAATAGCAGATTATCTGACAAGGGTAAGAAATGCAATTATGGCGAAAAACCGTGTAGTTGACATTCCGGCTTCAAATTTAAAGAAAGAGATGACTAAACTTTTGAAAGAAAAAGGATACATCTTAAACTACAAATTCGAAGACGAAGTAGGCTACCAGGGA
This sequence comes from uncultured Draconibacterium sp., assembly GCF_963676815.1. NCBI lineage: Bacteria > Pseudomonadati > Bacteroidota > Bacteroidia > Marinilabiliales > Prolixibacteraceae > Draconibacterium > uncultured Draconibacterium sp. Next base: position 855,103 of record NZ_OY781365.1, on the reverse strand, counting down.
AACATTAAGATTGCATTAAAATACAATCCAGAAACAAAAGTATCTGCAATAAAAGCGTTAGAACGCATTAGTAAACCAGGTTTGCGTCAATACTGTGATTCAACAAGTATTCCACGCGTACTAAATGGTTTAGGCATAGCAATAATCTCTACCTCAAAAGGTGTAATTACCGATAAAGAAGCTCGCGAGCTTAAAGTAGGTGGAGAAGTATTATGTTACGTGTATTAATAGGGAGGAACAGTCATGTCAAGAATAGGAAAATTACCCATTTCAATACCAGCAGGAGTAGAAGTAAAAGTTAACGATAATCTCGTTAGCGTAAAAGGACCTCTGGGTGAATTGACTCAGCAAGTTGATCCGTTAATCGAGGTGGCAATCGAAGATGCTACTATCGAAGTAAAAAGAAACGGTGAATCAAAAAGCGAAAAGTCAATGCACGGACTGTACCGCTCTTTAATCAATAACATGGTGGAAGGCGTATCGAAAGGATACGAAATTAAAATGGAACTAGTGGGTGTAGGTTATCGTGCAGAAGTATTGCCTGATAACGTACTCGACCTTGTATTAGGTTTTGCTCACCACACTTACCTGCAATTACCACCAGAAGTAAAAGTAGAGGCTGTATCTGATAAACGTAGTACTCCAACAGTGACTTTAAAAAGTCACGACAAACAATTAATTGGTCAGGTGGCTGCGAAAATCAGATCATTCCGTAAACCTGAACCTTACAAAGGAAAAGGTATTAAGTTTGTTGGCGAAGAATTGAGGCGTAAAGCTGGTAAAGCCGCTGCAAAATAATTTTTTAAAAGATTAATTATTATGGCATTAACAAAAGTTCAAAGGCGAGCAAGAATAAAAAGTCGCGTACGCACAGTTGTTTCCGGCACAGCAGAACGTCCTAGATTAAGCGTTTACAGAAGTAACAAACAAATCTACGTTCAGGTTATCGACGATTTGCAAGGAACAACTTTATTAGCAGTTTCATCTTCAGATAAAGGTATCGCTGAAGCCAGCGGAACCAAAACTGAAAAAGCTGCAATGGTTGGTAAAGCAGTTGCTGAAAAAGCACTTGCAGCCGGTATTACTGAAGTTGTATTCGACAGAGGTGGTAGCTTATACCACGGTAGAGTAAAACAATTAGCTGACGCTGCCCGTGAAGGCGGCCTTAAATTCTAATATTATGGCGAAAGTAAGTAATAAAGTAAAAACAAGCGACCTGGAATTAAAAGACAGGTTGGTAGCCATTAACCGTGTAACCAAAGTAACAAAAGGTGGACGTACATTCAGTTTCTCTGCCATTGTTATTGTGGGCGACGAAAAAGGAATCGTAGGCTGGGGACTTGGTAAAGCAAGCGAAGTAACAACAGCAATTGCTAAAGGCGTTGACGCAGCTAAAAAGAACCTGGTAAAAATTCCGGTAATTAACGGAACTATACCTCACGAACAAACCGCTAAATTCGGTGGTGCAAACATCCTGTTAAAACCTGCTTCGTCAGGTACCGGTCTTAAGGCTGGTGGTGCGATGCGTGCAGTACTGGAAAGTGCCGGTATTCACGACGTTTTGGCTAAGTCAAAAGGATCATCAAACCCACACAACCTGGTAAAAGCTACAATGACAGCTTTAACTGAGTTAAGGGATGCTTATACAGTAGCAGAACACAGAGGTGTGTCAGTTGAAAAAGTTTTTAAAGGATAACACAGTTATGGCTAAATTAAAAATAACACAAGTAAAAAGTGGTATCGGTTCAACAAAACGACAAAAAGCAACATTGGAGTCGTTAGGTTTGAAAAAATTGAACCAAACTGTTGTTCACGAAGCTACTCCTCAAATTGTTGGTATGGCTAACAAATTGAGACATTTACTGAGTATTGAAGAAGTTAAGTAATATTTCAAACTATTGAAATTATGAAACGGGTCTCGAGCACTCGAGACCCGTTCCATCTTATTCAATTGAATATAAAAATATTTAATAAGATGAATTTAAGTAACTTACAACCTGCAGAAGGATCGACTAAAACTACAAAACGAATTGGTCGTGGTCAGGGCTCGGGCCGTGGCGGCACATCAACTCGTGGTCATAAAGGTCAAAAGTCGCGTTCAGGTTACTCAAGAAAAATCGGTTTCGAAGGTGGTCAAATGCCTTTGCAACGTGTAGTTCCAAAAATGGGATTTAAAAACATCAATCGTGTTGAATACAAAGCAATCAACCTTGATGTACTTGAGAACCTTGCAACTAAAAAGAACCTGACCGTAATTGACAAAGAATCCTTAGTTAACGCAGGTATCGCGTCGAAAAATGAGAATATTAAAATTCTTGGTGGTGGTACTTTAACAAAAAAACTAGATGTTAAAGCTAACGCATTTTCAAAAAGCGCGAAAGAAGCAATAGAAAAACTAGAAGGAACAACCGAAATACTTTAAACCGTAATGAAACGATTCATAGAGACCCTAAAGAATATTTATAAGATTGAAGATCTAAGATTCAGAATTGGAACAACAATGTTTTTCCTGTTAATTTACAGGTTAGGATCGTTTGTTTCGCTTCCGGGAATTGATCCGGCACAGTTACAAAACCTGCAAAATCAGACATCTGATGGATTGCTGGGATTGATTAACATGTTTTCGGGTGGTGCATTTGCACAGGCTTCTGTCTTTGCTTTAGGAATCATGCCGTATATTTCTGCCTCAATCGTTATCCAGTTAATGGGTATCGCAGTTCCCTATTTCCAGAGGTTGCAGAAAGAGGGAGAGTCAGGAAGAAGGAAAATTAACCAGATTACACGTTATTTAACCGTGTTAATTCTGATTCCGCAGGCATCGGCATATCTAACCAATCTTCATTACCAACTTCCGGATTCGGCTTTCGCAATGAGTGGAATATGGTTTAACGCCCCATCAATTGTGATTTTAACAGCCGGTTCGATGTTTGTACTGTGGTTAGGAGAACGTATTACCGATAAAGGTATTGGTAACGGTATCTCGTTAATCATTATGATTGGTATTATTGCTCGTTTACCAATGGCCGTGGTTCAGGAGTTTGGATCGCGAATCAATGGTGGAGGTTTAGTAATGTTCCTGGTAGAGTTTGTTATCCTGTTTATCGTATTTATGGCATCAATTGCCCTGGTACAGGGAACCCGTAGGATTCCGGTACAATATGCGAAACGAATTGTTGGTAACAAACAATATGGCGGAGTACGTCAGTACATCCCTCTGAAAGTTAATGCTGCAGGTGTAATGCCTATCATTTTTGCTCAGGCAATAATGATGGTGCCTATTACAATTGTTGGTGTTGCTAATTCTGAAAATCTGCGTGGTGTGGCGGCTGCCTTGTCAAACATCACAGGTTTTTGGTATAATTTAACACAATTTTTATTAGTGGTAGCTTTTACGTATTTTTACACCGCTATTACTATTAACCCAACCCAAATGGCAGAAGACATGAAGAAAAACGGAGGTTTTATTCCGGGTGTTAAACCAGGAAAGAAAACAGTTGAATTTCTTGATGCAGTTATGTCGCGTATAACATTACCTGGTTCTATTTTCTTAGGATTAGTAACTATTATGCCGGCTTTTGCCATGATGATGGGAATCAGTCAGTCGTTTGCCCTGTTTTACGGTGGTACATCGCTGCTTATTCTTGTTGGTGTAGTGTTAGATACCTTACAGCAGATTGAAAGTCACCTGTTAATGCGCCATTACGACGGTTTGATGCAATCAGGCCGAATTAAAGGACGTCCGGGACTCGGAGGAATGTAAGACAAATTGTAAAAGAGATTATTTAGAAAAAACTTAATTCAAAAAAATTTAAAAGAGAATTTTATGGCAAAACAACCATCCATAGAACAAGATGGAACAATTATAGAAGCATTATCAAACGCTATGTTCAGGGTTGAACTGGAAAATGGTCACGTTATAACAGGGCACATTTCAGGGAAGATGAGAATGCATTATATTAAAATTTTGCCAGGGGATAAAGTTAAAGTTGAAATGTCTCCTTACGATTTAACTAAAGGTAGAATTACGTTTAGGTACAAAAACTAAAGATTGTATATGAAACGAGTCCCGACAAAAGTCGGACATCGATACAAAAAATTAAAAAAATAATTAAGATGAAAACTCGTGTTTCAGTTAAAAAACGTTCAGAAGACTGCAAGATTATTCGCAGAAAAGGACGTTTGTATGTGATTAATAAAAAGAACCCTAAGTTTAAACAACGTCAGGGTTAATTAATCTTTTAAAAAGAAGAATTTTATGGCACGTATAGTAGGTGTTGATATTCCAAGTAATAAAAGAGGTGAGGTTGCTCTTACCTATATTTATGGTATTGGCCGCAGCAGAGCCATCACTATCCTTGAAGAAGCAGGTGTAGACAGAAACCTGAAAGTACAGGATTGGACTGATGACAACTTAGCAGCTGTTCGTGGAGTTATCGGCGATAACTTCAAAGTAGAAGGTGAGCTAAGGTCTGAAGTACAGATGAACATTAAGCGTTTAATGGATATTGGTTGTTATCGTGGTATCCGTCACCGTATCGGTTTACCGGTTCGCGGACAGAGCACAAAAAACAACGCACGTACCCGTAAAGGTAAACGTAAAACTGTTGCTAACAAAAAAATGGCCACTAAATAAGGAATTTGAGTTATGGCAAAAAAAACAGGATCAAGTAGAAAGAGAACAGTGGTTGTTGAAGCCAATGGTATGGCTCATATCCACTCGTCTTTCAACAATATTATTGTTACGCTGACAAACATGAACGGAGAGGTAATCTCTTGGTCGTCAGCTGGGAAAAAAGGATTCCGTGGTTCTAAAAAGAATACTCCTTATGCTGCCCAGGTAGCTTCAGAAGAGTGTGCTAAAACTGCTTATGACCTTGGACTACGTAAAGTTAAGGTATATGTTAAAGGACCTGGTAACGGTCGTGAATCAGCAATCAGAGCTTTGGCTACCATCGGTATCCAGGTTACTGAAATTATTGATGTAACACCGCTTCCGCACAACGGTTGCAGGCCTCCTAAAAGACGTAGAGTTTAATTTTAAAACGAAAAGGAAATGGCAAGATATAGAGGACCAAAATCTAAAATCGCTCGTAAATTCGGAGAACCTATCTTCGGACCGGATAAAGTTTTCGAACATAAAAACTACCCTCCGGGGATGCACGGTTTAGCTTCGAAAAGAAGAAAAACTTCGGAATACGGGCAGCAGTTAAAAGAGAAACAAAAGGCAAAATATACTTACGGTGTATTAGAAAGACAATTCCGCACACTTTTCAAAAAAGCACAAGCTGCTAAAGGTGTTACCGGTGAGGTTCTTCTACAGTTGTTAGAGTCTCGTCTCGACAATGTAGTATTCCGTTTAGGTATTGCTAAAACACGTGCTGCGGCGCGTCAGTTTGTATCACACAAACATATTACTGTTAACGGAAAATTAGTAAATATTCCATCGTACACGGTTAAATCTGGCGACGTTATCGGCGTTCGCGAGAAATCAAAATCGTTGGAAGAAATTACTGGCTCATTGCAATCGCGCAGAAGCTCACAGTACGAATGGTTAGAATGGGACGGCGCACAAATGGCCGGAAAATTCCTGAACCGTCCGGAACGTGAAGAAATTCCAGAAAACATCAAAGAGCAACTAATCGTAGAGTTGTATTCAAAATAATAAAATTACTTAGAATATTATGGCAATATTAGCATTCCAAAAGCCTGACAAGGTAATAATGTTAGAATCCGATGACAAGTTCGGACAATTCGAGTTTCGTCCCCTGGAACCGGGATACGGTATTACAATTGGTAATGCACTTCGTCGTATTCTGTTATCGTCGTTGGAAGGCTATGCAATTACAACTGTTAAAATTGAAGGTGTTGACCATGAGTTTTCTACGATTAAAGGAGTTATTGAAGATGTAACTGATATTATCCTTAATCTGAAGCAAGTTCGTTTTAAAAACGAGGTGGAAGATTTTGACAGCGAAAAAGTATCTATTTCAATCAGCGGACAGGAAGAATTTACCGCTGGCGACATTAACAAATTTATGACCGGTTTCAGAGTACTGAACCCTGAGTTGGTAATTTGCAGAATGGAGCCGGATGTAAAAATCCAAATGGAGTTGAACATCAGCAAAGGACGTGGTTACGTTCCTGCTGTTGAAAACAAGCCGGTTGAAGAAGAATTTGGTGTAATTCCGATCGACTCGATCTATACACCAATTAAAAAGGTAAAATACGCTGTTGAAAACTATCGTGTTGAGCAAAAAACCGACTACGAAAAATTAGTTCTGGATATTGCTACCGATGGTTCAGTTCACCCAAAAGATGCATTAAAAGAAGCAGCTAAAATTCTTATCTATCACTTCATGCTGTTCTCAGACGAAAAAATCACTCTTGATACGGATGAGAAATTTGCAAACGAAGAGTTTGACGAAGAAGTACTGCACATGCGTCAGTTGTTGAAAACTAAACTGGTTGATATGGATCTTTCAGTTCGTGCTTTGAATTGTTTGAAAGCTGCGGATGTAGATACATTAGGAGACCTGGTTACCTACAACAGAAACGACCTGCTGAAATTCAGAAACTTTGGTAAAAAATCGTTAACCGAATTGGATGACCTTTTAGATAACATGGGACTGAATTTTGGAATGGATATTTCCAAGTATAAACTTGATAAGGAGTAAAAGGCAATGAGACATAATAAGAAATTTAATCACTTAGGCCGTAAAGCACCACATCGTAAAGCGATGTTGGCAAACATGGCAAGTTCACTTATCGCGCATAAGAGAATTTCAACTACTGTTGCAAAAGCGAAAGCATTGCGAATGTACGTTGAGCCACTGATTACTAAGGCAAAAGAAGATACTACACACTCTCGCAGGGTAGTTTTTAGCTACCTGCAAGACAAAGATGCTGTATCGGAATTGTTCCGAGAAGTAGCTGTTAAAGTTGCTGACCGTCCGGGAGGATACACTCGTATTCTTAAAACCGGTAGCCGTTTAGGCGACAACGCTGATATGTGTATCATCGAGTTGGTTGACTTCAACGAAGCTATGTTGGCTGCAAAAGAAGAAGCTGCTGCACCTAAAAAACGTCGTTCACGTCGTGGTGGTGCTAAAAAAGCTACTGAAGTTGCTGCACAAGCTGCACCTTTAGCCGATGCTGAAACTGCAGTAGAAGTTGATACTGAAGAAGGCGCAATGGATAAAGAGGAAAATGCTGTAGCTGCACAAGCTGCTCCATTAGCCGATGCTGAAGAAGCAACCGAAGAGCCTAAAGCTGACGAATCAGCTGACGAAGAAAAGAAAGAAGACTAATAATTTTCTTTACCATATTGAAAAGCCGAATTGCATTTGCAGTTCGGCTTTTTCATTTCATAAAATGGACATCCGACTCCTACGAAACTATTAAACTCAAATTACACTCAGCTAATTGAAAATACAGTTTTTGAATGTTCTTTCACTTAACACTTTGTAATGAACTAAAAAATAACTTATTTTAAATAGACGATGGAAAAATAGAAGTAATTTATAGTTTTAAGGTAAATGAAAAACTTACAATATTGCTTAATTACAATTTGGATTTTAACTTTCAATTTCGTGCCTTTACATTCAGGTGCACGTGAAAGCGTTTTTGAATTTTATCCTGAAGCGCTAAACTCTATTCAATATATACATATAGACTCGACATTTAAAAATAGAGTAGGAGACATGGTTAATGTAGACTTTGTTGAATATAATGGAGAAACGCTTGTTCCCGGAATGAATTATTGGTTTAAACTGATTTTTAATAATAGTAAACTAGAACAAAATTTTTACTACATACATTTTAATGGTTTTTTTCCGGAATTGGAACTGATACAACAAAATTATCATGATGGAAAATGGAGAAAGGATGTTGGAGGCGCTAGTATACCTTTTAAGCTTAGAACAAAAAAGGGATTTTTTAAAGACAAAGTATTATTCGAAAAATCAGATGGAGCAACCACCGTTATTTATTTAAATACTAAATATTCAAGCGACATCTCGCATAGGCTTCCACCATTAAATTTAGTAAAAAAAACAGAGTATGACCTGCTACAAGTGAGAACAAACATTGCACAAAGCTTTTTTGCAGGTGTTATTAGTATTTTGTGTCTTTTTAGTTTAGTACTTTTTATTTTAACTCGTGAAAAACTATACTTAAGTTATTTTGCATATGCTGTTGTTGGTAGCTTGTATTTCTTTTATTACTACGACTATATCGAGCAGTTCTGGTTCCCCGAAGCTCCTGAAATTAACAGGCTTTTCTTTTTTTGTTATTTACTAAGCCAGGTTTTATATTATTATTTTCTATACCAGGTATTAAGGAGTCAAAAAGTTAAAAAGTGGAGAAGGTTAATTTATCGATATACTATGGTAATGGGGTTTATTATTTTGGCCGTTATCTTGTTTTCAACTATCGATTTTTATTTCGCTGTTACGATGAGTGATTATTTATCGGTATTAAATGGAGTTATAATTCTATTGTTGTTCATAGTTTTAATTAATAAAGTATCGAAAACAGAACAAATAATATTATTCGGATCAGCATTTTTAGCTATCGGGGGAGTAATCGCTATCTTATTGGGCTTATATGCAGTTTCAGTAATTCAAGTTTACCTTTATCAAATCGTATTTAGTATTGAATTAGTTTTATTTACTATTGCTGTAAGCTTTATCTATTATAATGATAGGATTGAACGTATTCGAAAAGAACTTGATCTAGCACGTTTATATAAAGAAAAACTCGAAAAGGAAAAGAACCTGGAAGAATTGAATAAAGCCATTGATAAGAAGAACCGTGATTTAACTTATAAGGCAATTGTTATCACTCAAAAAGAATCTGTACAAAAACTAATGTTGAAGCAGTTGTCGGATTTGAATAAACAGGATAAAATAAAAAAAAGTGATTTACAGAAACTAATTTCCAACCTGAGGGCAAATACAAATAACAATCACTGGCAAGATTTTGAGAATCATTTTATTTCGGTACATCCTAATTTTTACAGTTCGCTTAACGAACGTTACCCTAATCTTACTGCAGGCGAATATAAACTTTGCTCATTCCTAAAAATGAATCTATCATCAAAAGAAATTGCATTAGTTACCGGGAAAAGCCAGCAAAGTGTTGATGTGGCACGCAGCCGGCTTCGGAAGAAAATTGGATTGGATGTACATGAAAATATAATTTCTATTATCAATGGAATAAAAAGTAATTAGAATATTGCTTACTTATAATATTTATACCAAATACCTATCCCCATCTGTATTACTTTTCGATCTGCGATTGCAATCCTTTGTTAGCTAGGCTTACGAACTACGAAATAATCATTTTCATCGCAGAGGAATTGGAATATCTCTAAAATTGACATCATAATCTAAGTTATAAAACCATGGTGTTGTGCGTGTAATGAAGATTGGCGCCAAGCTTGAGTTATTAAAAACGTTTGTTAAGATTTTGTTAGAGGCAAATATGCTTCAAAAACTGTTGTAAATTCTATTTTAGAAATGGAAATAATCTTCCACACGAAATGTAAGCTAAAATATGTTTGCTTTTTTATTTATATAATTTCAAATAAAACCTAGTCTACAATATGATGCGTAAAGTATTGCTGTAGATAATTATAAATTATTAAAACAAAAAAATGAAACACTACTTATTTCTGGTTCTTTTGATAGTATTCACATCTTCATGCAGTGAAAAGCTTATTAATGAAGAGTTGGCAGGTACAATTGTTGGAACAATTTCAGGAACTGAGATCTTTTCTAATATCGAAGTTGACAGCATTATGGTACTACTTATTGATGCGGATTTTGAACCAGATACCATTGAATATAATAACAATGCTGCTTTTGTTGATACAGCTTATACCGACATAGATGGTAGTTTTATATTCACTAATGTAGCAGAAGGAAACTACTATGTTTATCCAATTAAATCAGGCTATCAATTTTCAGGTAAAAATATTTCAATTGCTGATGTTGTTGAAATATCGTGTGAAGATTACATTGAATTAGAATATACAGCAGGTGAATTAGCGATGGAGAATTCTTTATTGGTTATCTTAAATTATATTAATTGCCCTGAAAGCGCATCGGTGAAATTCAATCTATACCGTGCGGAATGGGTGTTGTTTTTTCCATTTTGGACCAGGATACATGAAGAACGAGAATGCTTGCGAGGAGGAATGTTTGTAAAAAACCTATTGTATAGTAAAGGTTTTACATTGGCGATTTTTACTCGTACAAATTATTTTAAAAGTGAATTACAAATTACAGAATCGGGTAATGAAACGACAAAAACATTTGAATTCGGAATTGATTTGTCGGACCCCTCGGTTGCAATACGTTATCAATACGATTGGGAAACCGACGTGATAACAGAATTTTGATGAAGTATTACTATTTATTTTTAAAAACAAACATTAATGAAAAAGCTAACTCAAATTCTAATTATTTTATTTTTAGGATTGTCATCGTGCGAAGAACAAGAGCCTGGTTTCGACATTGAAGGCACCATTGCCGGTACAATCTCCGGATCTGAGATCTTTTCTAATATCGAAGTTGACAGCATTATGGTATTACTTATTGATGCCGATTTTGAACCAGACACCATTGAATATAATAACAAAGCTGCTTTTGTTGATACAGTTTATACCGCCATAGACGGTAGTTTTATATTCACTAATGTAGCAGAAGGAAACTACTATGTTTATCCAATGAAATCAGGCTATCAATTCACAGGTAAGAATATTTCACCAAACGATGTTCTTGAAATATCGGATGAAGATTACATTGAATTAGAATTAACAGCAGGGGTGTTAACTACGGCGGGATTAAATGAGTTATTTGTAGACTATGTTAATTGCCCTGAAAATGCTTCGGGAAAACTTAATTGGTACCGTCAGGAATGGATATATTTTATTCCACTTTGGACCAGAATAAATACAAATATAGTGACTCTACAGCCTGAGGATGCAGGTAGGTTTGCCAAATCTATTTGGATAGATAGCGGTTATACTTACCTGATTTATACACTAACAAATACGTTTAAAGTTGAATGTACACTTATCGAATCGGATAATGAAACAACAAAAACTTTTGAAGGAGGAATTGGCATCTTAGAAACCTTTGTTAATCGGAAACTTCATTATCAGTTCAATTGGGAAACCGAAGAGAAAATAGAAATTAATTAATCATACACATTAAACAGCAATTTCAGATGAAGAAAATTGGGTTGATACTTATTATTGCAACGATAACATTATTTTCGTGCGAAGACAAATTTAATGATTCAGACGTTGAAGGTACCATTTATGGAAAAGTAACAGCAACAGACGAAAATACTAACAATGTTGATAGCATACAGGTACTTCTTATAAATGCCAATTATGAACCAGATACAATTATATGCGATAACGAAGCAGCAATAGTTGATACAGTTTATACCAACACAGACGGCGAATTTACTTTTAACAATGTGGAAGAAGGAGAATACTACGTTTTCCCGCAAAAAGAAAACTACCAGTTAACAGGCGAAGATATTTCAATTGATGAAGTTATTGAAATATCAGGCAACGATTTTATTGAATTATCATACTCTGCAAGGCAAATTCTAAAGATGGCAATATTCAATTTCAATTTTAAAATAAAAAATATACCGGGTACAACCTCTGCCAAGGCCAAAGCATATCGTAAAGTATGGTATAGTTTTATACCCTTCTGGAGTGAATGTGGAAGTTGGACGAACGACTTTCATTATAGTTACGATTACCAAGCTGGTATTACCGTCGACTCAGGTTATACAATCCTATTTTATACCCTTACAAATGCCTTTAAAGTTGAATTAACGATAAATGAAATTACAAAAACATTTTACGCCTCCATTCCCATTGGGAATGTTCCCTTTGCAGTATATTTTGAAGCCGATTGGGAAACTGAAGAAGTAAAACAAATCTTTTATTAAACTTTTTACCGTAACATCGTAAACAATAAAATATGTAAAATTACTTTATACTATAATTGCGCCCTTATTATTGATATCGTATACCAATGTTCAATATAAAAGCAGATATTTCATACCTATATCTTACTTATTTTTTCTGGATATAAATGTTGCAAAACGAAATGAATAATGTTAACAGCATTTTTTCGCTAAATCAAATTTGGAAATGTATTGAGTTTAATTCCCGGTATTCCAATATTTCTTTACATCAATAAATTACAGTGGGCTCGTTGTTCTTGAAATCGGGAAGCAAGAATCCTCCTTTTCTCAGCATATAAATGGAGGGAACGAGCCCTTTTTTCAATCTAAATCGGAACCATTGATCAAATTCGGAAAAAAGTAAAGTAATGTTTCCAAAATTAATAAGCATAATTCTGATTAAAATACAATTGTTAAGATTTTGTTGGGAGGTTTTTTCTGCTAAATGAGCTGATATATTGTAGTTTAGTATTGAGGCCATTATGTGTGTGTAAAAAGTATGATGAGTAATAGTGGTGTGTTTATCATTAGTTACTAAACACAAGAATAAAGCTATTAGATATTCTATCATAATATATTGACTAGTTAAATTAAAACACATTTAATTTTAAGCTCATGAAAAAACTTTACTTTCTAAACTTTCTTGCTTCTTGTTTATTATTATCAGGTTCTATTTTGGCTCAGAACATTTCTTTTGATCTGTATAATCCCGATCAGTTGCCGAATGTACGTAATGTTGATGCTGTTGAGGAAGGAGATTTTACTTTTGCCGACGTAGATAACGATGGCGACCCTGACCTATTGGTTACCGGATACCAATATTATTATATCTCTAAATTATATTTTAACGATGGACGAGGCAATTATACACCCAGTAATAATAGTTTCCTCGGATTAAATTATGGTTCAAATGCTTTTGCTGATGTGGATAACGATAACGACCTAGATCTGGTTATTACGGGCGAAAATAATGACGGCGACAATGTTACTGAATTGTATCTTAACGATGGAGATGGTCATTTTAAGCAAATGAATGAAATCCCATTTGACCAGGTTGAGAATAGCTCGGTTGCTTTTGCCGATATAGATGGTGATGGCGACCAGGATTTAATGCTTACTGGTAATACCGAAAATGAAGGTAGGATTTCGAAGTTATACACTAACGATGGAACCGGACATTTTATATTGTATGATGAAACCACATTCATAGGTGTTTACGAAAGCTCAATTGCGTTTGCTGATATTGACGGTGATGGCGATCAGGATTTGGCAATTTCAGGAAATAGAGGTTATCCATTTGGTGAAGATATTACAAATTTATATACAAACGATGGAACCGGTAATTTCAACCTCGCAGATGAAAGTACATGTACACCCGTGCACGATGGAGCAATTGCCTTTGCTGACATTGATGGAGACAACGATCAGGATCTGATAATTAATGGCTGGTCTTTACAGCTTGGAGGGGCATGTACTCAATTATACTTTAACGATGGCCAGGGTAATTTTAGAATAAATAACAATATCCCTTTTACTGCAATGTATGGAGGAGATTTGGTTGTTGCCGATGTAAATAACGACGGGTATCCGGATATTGTACAAAATGGTTATTCCAGCGGTAATCGTTATACCGAATTGTATTTAAACGAACAAAACGGAGTGTTTTCTATTGCTAATGATACCACATTTGAAGCCGTAGGCGATGGTGCACTAGCATTTGCCGATGTCGATTCTGATGGGGATATAGACATCCTTAATGGCGGAAGGAACAAAAATTATGATTATATAATTGAGTTGGGTGTTAATGATGGCATGGGCAATTTTTTGTTTATGCAACCTTTTATTTCAGATGTTATGAATGGAGATGTTGCCTTTGCAGATATTGACGGAGATTTTGATCAGGATTTAATGGTTACTGGTAGAAGTTGCCTATATCCCAAAAAAGTTGTTAGCGAGTTGTATCGTAACGATGGGCAAGGTAACTATACAATGGTTGATGATACAACCTTTACCCCCGTTTTTAATTCTTCCGTTTCTTTTGCCGATTTTGATGGAGATGACGATCAGGATCTAATAATTGCAGGAATATCGAAGGCCGATGTACGAATAACGAAAATCTATAAAAATGATGGTGCCGGCAAATACTCACCCGATGAAACCAATTCATTTGTTAACGTTGATTTTGCATGGATTTCTTGTGCCGATGTGGATGGAGACGAAGATATAGACATATTAATTGCCGGATCAACTGCAAGCGGTTCAGCTGTGTGTAAATTGTATCTCAACGATAATAGCGGCGTGTTCAGCCTCTCGTCTAGTTCTTTTACAGGTGTCGCATACGGAACTGTAGCATTTGCCGATGTTGATGGTGATGGCGATCAGGATTTAATGACTGTTGGAAGAGAGGACGGCACAAGTGATGGTCTGTCTCAATTATACTTTAATGATGGTGATGGAAATTTTAGCCCCGATGTAAAAAACTCATTTGAAAATGTTTTGAATAGCGCCACGGCATTTGCCGATATTGATAACGACAGCGATTTGGATATGGTTATTGCCGGAACAAATAGTGAGAATAACGAAGTTTCTAAAATTTATCTAAATAATGGGAAAGGGGAATTTACCTTAAAAGACGAAAGTAACTTACGTCAGGTAACAGAGGGAACACTTAACTTTACGGATGTTAACCTTGATGGTTATCAGGACTTATTGCTTACCGGGTTTTGCTATGAATTGTATCAATTTCTATCAATACTTTATATCAATGATGGGACTGGCAATCTTGTTGAGAATTTGTTATTTTATGGAGTTCGTAATAGTGCCGTTGCTATTGCGGATGTGAATAATGATTTTCTGGCTGATTTCTTGATAACTGGTTCTTCGGGTGGTACCATTCGCTCTTTATTATATCTAAATGAATCGAGTATATATTTACCCGAAGTTACGAGCGAGTGTATTGCTTATTCCCCAATATTTCCAACCTTGGTTACAGCATGGAATGATACTATTAAGGCAACAACAGATACCCGATTTCCTGTTTTTAGGTCTGAGAGAACTAATGTTAATTGGACATTTTTTGATCCTAAAAGTAACGCTGAGCTTGATGTAACCCAATATTATAATATCATAGATACAACTCCCCCTGTAGCCAATTGTAGAGATAGAAGCCTTATATTGTCAGATAACGGAACAGTTCGTTTGTTACCTTATGCTATAGATGATGATTCGTATGATAATTGCAGGGGCATTGATTTTTCGGTTGACAAGAACTTATTTGATTGTAGTTCGCTTGGAACAAATAAAGTAGTATTAACAGTCTCTGACAGGGGGGGCAATACATCAACCTGTGTGTCAACTGTTACTATTGTGGATAGAACAGCTCCGCAAGTAGTCTCAAATAACATTAGCGTTTTTCTGGATGAAAGTGGAAGTTATTCGTTAAATGATGTAGATATCGCGGCCATAACTTATGGCACGTATGATTATTGTTCGGATTATAATGAGTTAAAGTTTTCCGTTGATAAGCAAACTTTTGACTGTAGCGACTTGGAGTCGCCAAATAATGTAAAACTCACCGCCACCGACAAGTTTGGAAATCAATCTGAATCTAATTTCGATGTAGAAGTATTAGATATTTCAGACCCTAATCTAAAATGTAGCCCAATGAATGTTTATTTAAATAGTGATGGACAATACACACTTACTGAAAATGATATCTTAACTTTTACTTCCGGAACTGTAGATAATTGTACATCGCCCGATGAAATAAGCTATTATGCCATTCCAAATGTAAGCTTCCCCAAAAAAAGGACAGTTTAAAAGTAGACAAATAAACGTTAATTTTGAACTGTTAGAAGATGAAGAAGAAAAGATTTACACCACAACAAATCTCCTCGATTTTGAAGGAGTACGAAAACGGCAAAAGCGTAGAAGAAATTGTTCGTGACCATAGTGTTAGCCGAGCTACATTTTACAAATGGCGGCAACGATATGGCGGCATGGAAGCCACAGAGTTGAAAAGGCTCAAGGAACTCGAAGAGGAGAACCGCAAATTAAAAATGATGTATGCCGAACAAGCTCTTGATTTAAAACTTGCCAAAGAGATTATCGAAAAAAAGCTTTAAAGCCTTGTGAAAAAAGAGAGATTGCAAAGGAAGTTTGCATCAATCCAACAGTTGGCATCCGCAGGGCGTGCCGTGTGTTAAATATGAGTCGTTCCGTTTATTACTACGAGTCGATAAAAGACGATGCTGAGGTAATTGATGCACTTACCATAAAAGCGAAAGACCACCCTACAGAAGGTTTTTGGAAGGCATATGGCCGATTACGCCTGGAAGGCAATGAGTGGAACCACAAGCGGGTGTATCGGGTTTATTGCATGATGAAACTGAATATGCGCAGGAAAGTAAAGAAAAGGCTCCCTGCCAGGGTAAAAGTTCCTTTGGTAATCCCCGAAAATATCAATAATTGTTGGTCGATTGATTTTATGCACGATGCTCTGGAGAATGGACGGAAGATAAAAAGTTTCAATATTATGGATGACTTTAACCGAGAAGCGCTCCATGTTGAACTTGACCATTCCATCCGAAGCAATAAAGTAGTTTATGTCCTGAATCACTTGATAAAACGCAGGGGCAAACCATCACAAATAAGGATGGATAACGGCCCCGAGTTTATTGCTGAGCTGTTAAAAGAATGGAGCAAATTTCAAGGAATTGAACTTTTATATACCCAGCCAGGCAAGCCAACACAGAATGCTTTTGTAGAGCGATTTAACGGAACCTACCGCAGGGCAGTATTGGATGCCTACCTGTTTCAATCGTTGGATGAAGCCAGAAATGAAACAGAAAGATGGATATTTGATTACAACAATAGAAGACCGCATGATTCATTGGGAGGAATGACTCCCATTGGTTATGCCAATAAAATGAAGAACCAAAAGCTGAACAGCAAAGAAAATGTGATTTACGAACCTGTCAAGGGTATATAAACGACTTCGCTAACTCAGTCGCCCTTGACAGAACCAAAAATCACATTGAAAAAGCTTTCAGAATTTGGTTATGAAAAAGAAAATAATCTATTTTTAGATAGTCCTAAAAAGGGGAAGCTTACACAAACACTTTTAGCGAAATAGATACCGGGAAAAATGTTACCGTAAGTGTTTTTGCTATTGATTTGTCAGGTAATATTGGATTTGGTGAGACAACCGTTATTGTAGCTGATACCAACTCGTTTACATTGAATTGTAAGGATATTGAACTTAACATGGATGATGCGGGGTTGTATGCATTAACCGCTGAAGATATTAAGACAATAATAGGTGAGGCTGATGTTGAAAACCTCGATCTTTCTATATCGCAAATCGATTTTTCTTGTGATAATACTCTGCTGCCTGAATTAGTTGAAATAAATGCAATTAATTCCGAAGGAGAAACGGCAACATGTAGTTTTTATGTAACAGTAAAAGATGTTGTTTCTCCTGATATAGACTGCTCAACAATCGATATTTTTCTTGATGAAAATGGGGAATATACATTAACCGAGAATGATATTAGTAGTTTGGTTGCCGAAGCACATGATAACTGCACCCCGGACGAGGAATTATCAATGTCTGTCTCGCCTGATTATTTTGACGGATTTAATATTAGCGATTCAACATATGTTGAACTTTTTGTAACCGATGCAAACGGAAATACAGCTTCGTGCAAAACCGAAATAGCAGTGAAAGATACTTTTCCTCCGGTATTGGTGAATCCGTTGGGAGATTATACCGTTCATGCTTCGTATACACTTGAAATTTCATTTTATAACGACAGTTTGCCGATTTTCGTTGATGCAGCAGACTCAAATAAATTAACATATTCAGTGTGGGGAGATGGACAGTGGCCGGAATGGGTAACTTTTAACAGTTCAATGTTGACTTGCTCTCCGGCCCTTTCCGATACTGGGTGTGTTAACTTAATAATTGAGGCAACTGATTTATCCGGAAATTCGGCCAGCGATACATTTGTGGTATGTGCAACAGGCTATCCAACGGCAATTAATGATGTACCCGGTAATGATTTTGGAGTAGAGGTTTACCCAAATCCTACAAAAGGTATTGTTGTTTTACAGTTAAAAAGTATTGAAGAGAGCTTTAAATTAGTTGTTACCGATATTACGGGAAAGCAAATAATGCAAGATGAATATGAACCAATCGATAGATTACCCATTGATTTATCAAATGAAGTTGCAGGAACATATATCATTGTAGTTGAATTTCAGCATAAACTATGGAGTGGGAAAATAATAAAAGAGTAAATGTTACTTGTGTAAATAGCTTTTACCGAATGGGAGTTATGGGTTTCGAGATCTTTTACCTGGATAAAATCAATAGTATTTCGTAGACTCTCGAAAGAAAATACTGGGGATTGCAGTCCCCGGTATTTCTATTTACTCACTATCTGGAGTAATGTTTCTTTACCGTATTAAATAAATTGCTTCTCAATTATCTTTAATAATTTGGAAACAATATAGCCGCATCTTATTAAATATTCACATTGGAAAGTTCTTTCGCTTCTATACTTTGACATTAATTTAAAAATAACTTATTTTAAATAGAATTGCAGCAAACAAGAAAAAATAGATAAGGAACCTTAAATGATAATTTCCAGGACTTATATATTGGGGGTTTGTATTTTGGTTTTAAACTTTTGTGGTTTTAGAGTACATGCCAACAACAAAGTCTCCGATTCGTCGATGGAACCATTATATACTATCGATTTCTTTACCCCGGATTCAACTCAAAACTTTACTCCTGAAAATCTGAGAAACACAATTTTTTCTCGATACAATGCAGATGAACTTATACCTGAAACCTATTATTGGTTTAAAGTTGTATTCGATAATAGGACGTTGAACGAGTGTTATTACTTCATTCATTTTAATGAGTTCTTTTATAAAATAAGTGGAATTTATTTCAATAAAAATATTGGAAGCTGGATGGAAAGCCGTGGTGGTTCAGGTATTGCACAAATATATCGAACAAACCATGGTTTCTTTAAAGACAAAATACTATTTCAAAAATCAGAGGATAGCACAACAATTGTTTATATAAACGGCAAGTTTCGAGCTGAATCGAAACGAAAATTACCCAATTTACAGTTGCTGAAAAAAAGGGATTTCGATTCGCTAAAAATACGAACAGACATTATTCAAAGTTTTTTTGCAGGTATTATAACTGTTTTATGTCTTCTAAATTTGGTGCTATTTGTTTTTTCCCGCGAAAAACTTCATCTATGTTATTTTATTTACGCGCTCGTTGCCAGTTTATATTTCTTTTTTTATTACGATTATATCGAACAATTTTGGTTTCCTGCAAATCCTGAGATTAACAAGCTATTCTTTTTTACTAATACCGTTGGGCAAGTTCTGTACTTCTTTTTCTTATATTACGCAGTAAACAGTAAAAACGTTGGTAAATTCAGAGGATGGATTTATAGTTACGCCACTGCTATTGGATTAATAACTTTGGCTGTTACTATTTTTGCAACTATTGATTTTGATTTAGCTGTGGGAATAAGCGATTATATGTCGGTTCTAAATGGTCTTTTAATCATCTTATTTTTCATCTTCTTCATCAATAAGGTTTCAAATACTGTAAAAATAATACTGTTTGGATCTTTATTTTTGTCTGTTGGAGGAGCGATAGCAATTATTGCAAACTTCTTTTCAGTTTCAATTACGCATGTTTATATATATCAGGTAGGCTTTTGTATTGAATTAATATTGTTTACCCTGGCTATTAATTTTATCCAATACAACGAAAGAATTGAACGGGTAAAGAAAGAATTAGAGGTTGCTCGTTTACAAACCGAAAGATTGACGAGCGAGAAGGAATTGGAAGAATTGAATAGAGCCATTGGCAAACAAAACCGTGAATTGACTTACAAAGCAATTGTTATATCTCAAAAGGAGTCGATGCAGAAAAATATGATTAAACAATTAAGCAATTTAACAAAGCAAAATAAGATAGAAAAACAGAACTTACATGAACTTATCTTAACTTTAAAAGCAAACACAAACAATAGACAATGGATTGAGTTTGAAAATCATTTTACATCAATTCATCCTCTTTTTTACAGCTCGCTTCATGAACGATACCCCAATCTTACAGCAAGCGAATATAAACTCTGCTCGTTTCTTAAAATGAACCTTTCATCAAAAGAGATTGCGTTGATTACCGGGAAAAGCCAGCAAAGTGTTGATATAGCCCGATGTCGGCTCCGTAAAAAAGTGGGGTTGAAAAACCATGAAAATATTAGTTCCATTATTGCTGGATTAAAGAGTAATTAGTAACCTTATTTCTTTTTTAATTCAAATTCCCGCAAGTATACTATTGCACCGGAGAACTCTCCTAATTGTTATAATTTCTGAAAGATATTACAAAAGTTAAGATTTTGTAAAGGTGAATTTTTATGCCTGAAAGCATTGTGAATACTACATTTGAGGCAAATACACAATATAAGTTTTTAAAACTAGATGCAACTTAAAAATGAACTCGGTTTCCTCGAATCGAATGCTTCAAAATTATTTTTTCCAATTTATCAGAACTTCTTCACCTGCTATATCCGGCACATAAATTTTAGTGAATTATGGATTCAAGTAGTGATTTCCAATTAAGCAGATTCTAATCAACCGATACGAATAAAAAGAAACATATAAAACCATATTATGAAAACCACTTTAATTAAATTCTCTTATTTACGTACGTTGGCGTTAATCTTTATTCTGCTGGGGGGAATTAACCATGCTGTTTTTGCTGTAGAAACAGAAGAATCCGTTAGTGTAAAAGATAACCACGATGGAACGATTGATGTAACTGTAACTGCAGACGTAAATCCTTATATGACAGATCCGGATAATCCTGAAGGTCTTGAAGAATACGTAACTATCATAGTAAATAAATTAGAAAATAATGTTCTCAAGCCAATTTTTAGTCAAAAATATGCCTGGACTAATTATGGGTCTCCAAGAACAGAGACATTAGATCTTTCTGATGATCTTCTCCCGAGTGACCAGTTTATGGTTATTATATCTGTTCAATACAAAAAGTATAATACCATCCATACAGGGGGAACTAATACTGGGATTATAACTATGGGATATCCCCTGGCATATATTACTTCATGCTCAAAATGTTATTCCGAAAAAGTTAAAATAACGGTTTACGACCCCATGCACAGGGCAATGGATTATGCAAAAGTTAGAGTATTTAAGACAATTGCTTCGGGCGACCAATGGCTTGCCCTGCTTACTCCTGAAAATACGATAGATATTGATACAAACTACTATTATTTTTACCACGAAGATTTATCGGAAGGAGATATTATCGATTATAACCTGAATGTATTATACGATGGGAGCAAATATGTAAAGCACATTTGGGATTTTGACGATTCGTATACTTCCGCCGATGAAGATGATATTGAGCAGGGAATTTGTTACGATTTAAATTTCCGTTCAACTTCAGAGAGTAACGCCATAAAGCTTGAATGGGATGAAATTTTATGTGACGATGTATCCAGTATTACAATCTACAGGTACAATTACAATGGTACTCAGGAGCTCGCCTCTAAAAATATTGATGTGCTCGACTCTAAATCTTATTCCGATGGCGAAAATATAGTTTCAGGATATAATTACAAGTACAAAATAGTTGTAAAAAATAGTGACGGAGAAGTCAATAATGTTGATTATACTTATGGAAGATCCACTCCGAACGGGTATATCGCAGGAAGCATTACAACTACTACCGGAGTACCGATAAAGGGAGACCTGCAAATTATCGCTAAACGGCAGGATGAAGTTGAATCAGATACGACCTCAATCTATTATGGAGTTTATAATACCGATGATGGATCGTATAAAATCAGCAATATTTTTTACAACACCGGGTCATCATTTACTGTTTATCCGGTAATGGAAGATCATGGATTTGACCCGGAAAAGATTCGTGATATCCGATTAACAGATGAGGTCAATTCGAATTATGCAGAAGGAAAAAACTTTAAAGATACTACAGCGCTTGCCATATACGGAAACGTTTCGCAACGAACACCAGATGGAAGCAGTTGTCCGATGGAAGGAGTTTCAATATTACGCGACGATATTGACTATTCTGTGGTAACAGATAAAAATGGCGATTTTTTGATGACAGTGCCAAGTGCCGGGAAATATAAACTAACTCCGGATTTAGATACGCATTTGTTTAGCCCTCCTTTCATTAATATTGATATTGCTAACGACACCTCAGGAATAAACTTTTTAGATACCACTGAATTTAAACTCGAAGGATATTTCTCGGCCAGTTGCAGTACCTACATCGGAACGGCCAAACTAAATATCACTGCTCTTGACGGATGTTTCAATACATCGGTAGAAACCGATAATTCGGGAGCCTATTCTATATCACTTCCGGCCAGGGCGTATGAGATTTCTATAGCTTCCTTCGAAACCATTGATGATGATTTTGTGACAGAACAGGATATTTTAGATTATTTTACGCAACCCGATACTGTAGATATAACTTCGCAGGATTCGGTTCTTGACTTTGTCTATAAATTCCCTCCAACACTTGAAATTTTGCCCGATGCTGAGTTTAGTTCCTGCCCGTCTGAAATGTACATTATGGAACAAGCCGACAGTACAGACATTATCTTTAATGTAAACGAAGTGTTTAACAGCCAGGAATGTATTGTTGACGAAGGCTATATTGTAGTTACACAAAATATAACCACAAGTAGCGATGATTTTATTGCCGATACCGTATATATCAGTAACGGATCGGATACATTAAGAATATTACCTGGTGAGCCGAAAGTAACTGATGGTGATTATCTGAAAAAATTAACTGCAACAGCTTATGTTGGAAATAATGTGGTATCAAAATCAATCGACGTGCTGGTAGTTGGAAGCAAACCCCGCGAACAAACATTTACAACCGTTACGCCCGATATTCCATTCCTTATTCTGCACGATCCACCTGGAGACGGCAGTTATAGCTATTTTGAAAAAGGAACTTCGATTGAAAATTCATTCGCGATATCCGGATCTCTTACGGGTACAGTTAATGCTTATGCAAAGCTTAAATTAGGAGCAAAGTACGAAGCCGGACAGTTTGTTTTTGTTGAACAAGAAGTTTATGGAGAAATAAGTTCATCTACCACAGTTGAATCTTATACGGCCAATAATGACGAATTATCTTACGTTTTAACAACTACAGAATCGTTCGGAACTTCATCAAGCGATGACTTTGTAGGTGCTGATGCCGATGTTTATGTTGGTGGAGCCATGAACCTGATTTATGCGCTAAGCGATATTATTGAATTTAATTCCGACGATTGTTCCATTAACAAATCGCAAAACCTGATTGTTGCTCCTAATGGATTTGCAACAACCTTTATGTACACCGAAGACCATATCAAAAAAACAGTTATTCCTCAATTAAAAGAAATGTCGGAATTAAGCGAAACCGACTCACTAAAATTCTATTATAAAACACAGGCCGATAGCTGGGAGCAAATTGTGGAACTAAACCACGATAATATGGAGCAGGCCGACTTCAACGAAAATATTTCGATAAACGGAGGAGTTGTTTATGAAAGTTCTACAGAAAATGTGAGATCCAGAACAATGAGCTGGGAAACAAACCTCGCAGTAGAAACGGAACTAGGTTTGGAGGCCGGATTTGAAGTTGGCGGATCGGGATCAACTCTTGGGGGGAGTATTGCTGTTAAAATCGATGTGGGATTTGCTTATTCAGGCACCAGCTCAACAACAACTAAAACAGGTTTTGTTTTGGAAGACGACGATGCCGGCGACTATTTTAGTGTTGATGTGTTAACCGATCCGGTTTACGGAACTCCTGTTTTTAATACAGTAGCCGGTCGATCAAGTTGTCCTTACGAAGAGAATACGCAGCACCGCGAAAGCCTCGATCTTAGCGTAATCGATTCCGAAACTCAAACGCTTGAAAACGATACCGAGAAAGCAGTGTTTAAACTTAAAATGACAAACAACAGCGACAGCAACGAAGACCAGACCTACAACCTCGTATTCGATGCAACCAGCAATCCGGGAGGTGCCATTGTTACCATTGGCGGTTATGTAGTTGGCGGCGACGATGCCATTGCGTTTTCAATACCGGCATTCTCGTCAACTGAAGCGACTGTAACTGTTGCTATAGGCCCCGAAGCAAAATCTTATTCCGGACTTCGTTTTGTTCTTGAATCAGGTTGCGACGGTTCCATTTCTGACGAGGTATATCTGAATGTGTATTATCCAACAATTTGCAGCGATGTAACTATTTCGTCTGCCAATGAAGTTGTGACGGCAGATATGCTTACCTTAAATTTATCGGACTACGATTTAACAACCATCGAAAATTTTTCCATACAGGCTTGCGAGGTTGGATCTACAATATGGAAGACGCTGGAAGAACACGACGCAGCTATTTTGAATCCGGAAACTACATTAATGGATATTTCACTTGCAGAAATTGGTGACGACGATTATTTGTTTAGAGTGGCGGCAGAAAATGATGGAGTTGAGAATTACTCCAACAGTCTTAACATTCTTGTTGACAGAACAGCTCCTGAAGTTGACGGATTACCACGGCCAGTATCGGGAGTATTAGAGCCGGGTAATTATATATATGTGCGATTTGATGAAGAAATTGACTGTAGCCTGATTAACAGCGACAATATTCAGTTCTTCAACCAAAGTAAAAATAATACTCCGGTAGATATCCAATGGGGATGTTATGATAACAGGCTTATATTTAACTCTGCTTTTACTGATGTCGACAGCAGCAATTTTCTTGTAATGCAGGTATCAGGTATTAGCGATTTATACGGAAATGTAAACACGGATACCACTACATGGGGTTTTGAAGTAGGAAACGTTAATGAATTTCTAAACGATAGCGAGAAAGATTCTGACGGCGATGGTATTCTTGACGCGGAAGATAACTGTTTGTTGATAAGCAATCCGGAACAGGAAGATGCCGACGGCGATGGAATTGGCGATGTTTGCGACGACGATATTGATGGCGATGGAATTCTGAATGAAATAGATAATTGCCCGACAACAGCTAATCCGGATCAGGCAGACTTTGATAACGATGGCGAAGGCGATGTCTGCGATTTTGATACCGATAACGACGGAATTGAAGACGATGCGGATAACTGTATTTATATTGCCAATCCCGATCAGAAGGATACCGATAACGATGGAGTGGGCGATGTTTGCGATGATGATATTGACGATGATACCATTCTGAATGATGAAGATAATTGCCTTTACGTGGCCAACGCTGATCAATCGGATATTGACGGCGATGGAATTGGCGATGCCTGCGATGACGATATCGACGGCGATCTGATTCTGAACGATGAAGATAACTGTCCGTATGTTGCCAACGCTGATCAGGCCGATATGGATAACGACGGAACAGGCGATGTATGCGACGATGACATTGATGGCGACGGTATTCTGAATAATGACGATAACTGCCCCGAAACGACAAACGTTGACCAGACGGATACCGATAACGACGGAATTGGCGACGTTTGTGATAACGACCTTGATGGCGACGGAATTGCAAACGCAAGCGATAACTGTATGTATGTACCGAATGCCTCACAAACCGATACCGATGGCGATGGAATTGGCGATGTTTGCGAAAACGACTCGGATGGCGATGGTATTCCAAATTCGATGGATAATTGCCCCTTGGTTGCCAACACTAATCAATTGGATACCGATAACGATGGAGTTGGCGATGTTTGCGACGACGACATTGATGGCGACGAAATTTCCAACGATATGGACAACTGCGTTTACATGTCGAATAGCGAACAACTTGATACCGATGGAGACGGCATTGGCGATTTGTGCGACGACGATATCGATGGTGACGGTATTCTGAACGATAACGACAATTGTCCGTTAACAGCAAACCAAAATCAATTGGATACTGATGGCGACGGAATAGGTGATGTTTGTGATACGGATATCGATGGCGATGGAGTGAATAACGATATTGATAATTGCATGTATTTTGCCAATGCCGACCAACTTGATGTTGACAACAATGGAATTGGCGATGCCTGCGAAAATGATTACGATGGTGATGGAGTGCCTGATAACAGCGACAATTGCCCCACTACTTCAAATCCCGATCAAATGGATAAAGACCGGGATGGTATCGGCGATGTATGCGACACGGATAACGACGGTGATGAGATTGCCGATATTTACGATAATTGTCCTGAGTACTATAACCCGTACCAGAACGATTTTGATGCCGATGGAATTGGAGATATCTGTGACGATGATATTGACGGTGATGGCGTAAACAACGATATCGATAACTGCCCGGTAACACCAAATGCCGGTCAGGAAGATACGGATGGCGACGGAAACGGCGATGCCTGCGATGGCGATATTGATGGCGATGGTGTGCTGAATAGTATCGATAATTGTCTGTACACTGTTAATACCGACCAAACAGATACCGATAACGATGGCGAAGGTGATGCCTGTGACGATGACATTGATGACGATGGAATTATGAACGACAATGACAACAGTCCGTACATCGCAAACCCGGTACAAGATGATACCGATGGCGACGGAGAGGGCGATGCCAGCGACAATGATATTGATGGTGACGGCGTATTAAACGATGTTGATAACTGCCCGTACATTGCAAATGCCGACCAGGCCGATGCCGATGGTGATGGAGTGGGTGATGTGTGCGAAATAACCGGTGCAATAAATATCAAAAATGGCAAGGGGCTAAATTGCATTGCTTATCCTAATCCTTTTAATAATAGCCTTTCTTTCGAAATTACTTCGCAGCAAGCCGACGAAATGCAGCTTGAGGTTTACGATGTATTGGGACGATTGATGCTTTCTGAAAAAGTTTCGCTGGTTAATGGCGAAAATATTCACTCGGTTGAAACCGATAAGTGGACCCCGGGAATATACAGCTACCGGATAACAGGAACCAAAAACCTGATTGTTGGAAAAGTAAGTAAACATTAATACATTTCCTCACATTTTGTATAATACAAAAGGCCGTTAGCAATTGTGCTAATGGCCTTTTTGTTGTATATATTCCGGTAAATAGTATCTGTTTTTATAAGTGTACGAATTGTTTTATCCAATAAACAACAGTTTAAATCCAGCTTTTCGGAGGATTGAGCTTTAAACAAAAGTTTATGTCCCAGCGCTGGAAAAGTTGGCGTTTAAAAGTATGTTTATGTCCCACCCGTGGAATCTTTGACGTTTAAACAAACCTTTAAACCATTCCCCGCGGTTGTTTGGGCTTTAAACGTTTGTTTATGCCTCCACCAATTGAGAGTTGGCCTTTAAACAAATGTTTAAACCCATCGAATGAACGTTTTGGCTTAAATTTTTACCAGTACCTGTTGCCGATTTATAATCATTTTTAGTGAAAAGACAGATTGCTCAGTCGTTCCTCGTTCGAAGAGACAACTTATTTCAACTGAAAACTAAAACCGTTTCCCCCACCACTTTTTCAGACGCTCCAGAATCTTTACTTCAGATGCGTTGTTTTGCGGCTGGTAAATGCGGTTGTTTTTAATCTCTTTGGGTAGGAAATCCTGTTCTACAAAATTACCATCGTAGGAGTGGGCGTATTTGTAATCCTTGCCGTAGCCAATTTCTTTCATCAGCTTGGTAGGTGCATTTCGGATGTGCAGCGGCACCGGTAAATCGCCGGTTTGTTTTACCAGCGCAATGGCATTGTCGATAGCTTCGTAGGCCGAATTACTTTTTGGCGAGGTAGCCAGGTAAATGGTACATTCCGATAAAATAATGCGCGATTCGGGCGGCCCGATTTTATGAACTGCGTCGAATGTACTTTGTGCCAGCAACAAGGCATTCGGATTGGCCAACCCAACATCTTCGGCAGCCAGTATAAGCAAGCGGCGGGCAATAAATTTAATGTCTTCGCCACCTTCCAACATGCGTGCCAGCCAGTACACTGCTGCATCCGGATCGCCACCACGGATACTTTTTATAAATGCCGAAATAATATCGTAGTGCATTTCGCCTTTCTTATCGTAAATCGAAAGGTTCTTCTGCAGCTTGTCAGTAACTTTTTTATCCGTAATAACAATGTTATCTCCGTCTTCGCCAAGTGTAACCAGCTCTAATACATTCAGCAATTTTCGGGCATCGCCACCCGAGTAGCGCAATATGGCAGCATCTTCGCGCAGTGTTATCTTTTTCTCCTTAAGTACGGTATCTTTTTTAGCCGCTTGTTTAATGATCTTTAGCAATGCAGCTTTATCCAAATGCTCCAGAATATAAACCTGGCAGCGCGAGAGCAGGGGAGAGATCACTTCGAATGAAGGATTTTCAGTGGTTGCGCCGATGAGAGTAATAGTACCATCTTCAACAGCTCCCAACAACGAATCTTGCTGCGATTTACTAAACCGATGAATTTCATCGATAAACAATATCGGGTTTGGGCGACTGAAAAATTGTTGTTTTTTGGCTTTGTCAATCACATCGCGAATATCTTTTACGCCGGAGTTAATGGCACTGAGCGTAAAAAATGGCCGGTCGAGCGTGTTGGCAATAATACGGGCCAGGGTAGTTTTTCCCACTCCCGGAGGTCCCCATAAAATGAGTGAAGTTATTTTGCCCGAATCGATCAGCTTGCGCAAAACGGCACCTTTGCCAACAAGGTGTTCCTGCCCGATGTAGTCGTCTAAAGTTTTTGGTCGTAAGCGTTCTGCGAGTGGCTGATTCATAATTCAAGTAAAAAGTATAAAGTAACAAGGCAAAAGTAAAAAGTAAAAGGTAAAAAATGCAAAGCAAAAGTAGAAAGTTGAGACAATCAGTTAAGAGTTACTAGCTACGAGTTGCGAGTTACAAGAAGGGAAAGTTTTGCATCCAGAATGCAAGATTCAGTAACGCTGCTTATCCGTTTTGCAACTTGACAGTTTGGCAATATTTAAAACTTAACCACAGAGTTACACAGAGAAATCACGGAGTTACACAGAGGAAAATTTAGAACGTTAAGAACTACAATTTTTCAATTTATCAGTTTTGCAATATCCAATCTCCATCAATCTTCCATCAATCCCCACGATCTTTTAAATCTCTAGTTGCAATACCTTTTAATAATGTTGTAAGCTCCGTCGATGCCAAGCTCACCGGCGCGGCTTAAATCCAGTGCACCGCCTTCAATATCGTCGAGGTAAATTTTTGTAAGTCCGCGGTTAAAGTACGCTTCTGCAAACTCCGGCTCCAAATCGATGGCACGATTTAAGTCTTCCACCGCACTTCGGTACTCGCCCAGGCGCAGTTTTATAAACGCACGGTTGTAGTAGCCAAAAAAGAAATCGGGATCTAGAAACAGCGTCACTGCATAATCGTCGAGAATATCCTGGTATTCAACTGTCGATGGTTTTTCGTTGCTGTTGTCGTTAATTTTACCTTCGTTTAATGTCAGCGAATTTGTTGATCCAACTCCGGCCAAAAGTTCCACCTGTTCCTTAAGTTTATAACGTGTGTTGGCCCTTGTAAAATAGGCAAGCGATGTTTTTTCATCCATCTCAATCGCTTTATCGAGGTCGGCAAAAGCACTGTTGTAATTGCCCGTAAGACTGTAAAAAATTCCACGGTTTAAATAGTTATGTGCATTTTCCTGCACCGCAATCTTTTCATTAAAGAACAAAATAAAGTTCTCGAAAACCGACTGGTAAGTAGTTACCGGCTTATTCGAAATAGAGAGTAAAGGGTTGTAGTTGTTCTCGGCATTTAAATCATCAACTACAATATTATAATATTGGAAACGCTCGTAATCAACCGCATTTTTTTCGAAAGCTGTGATCAGGAACATGGGTTGTAAATCAATAACAATGTTTTTATTCTGAATACGGCCATCGTCAACTTCTTCTGCTTCTTCGGGAATGTCGCGTGTGTCTTCAATAACTAAATCCATACGCATGCGGCGCCGGCGTTTTTCAGCTTCCAGTTCTTCTTTGCGTTTTTGCTCCTCGGCTTTCTCATCGTCAACGGTGGTATTATTTTGCTGCGACGATTGTTGCTGGTTATTTTGCGCCAGTGCCTGCTGATTTGCCTGCGAATTTTGCTGGTTATTATTTTGCGATGATGATGAATTCTGCTGTTGTTTTTGCTGCTGCTGCTGCTGTTGTGCCAATTGTTCGGCATCAATTCGTCGCTGGCTTAAGTCAAACTGTGGATTAAGGCGACCGGCAATTTGGTAGTCCTGCTCGTAACCGGGGCGGTTTAATATTTCGCGGGCCATAGCGCGGTTGAAGTAGGCACTGGCCATTTCCGGATTCAATTGTATGGCCATGTCGTAATC
Source organism: uncultured Draconibacterium sp. (assembly GCF_963676815.1). Lineage (NCBI taxonomy): Bacteria > Pseudomonadati > Bacteroidota > Bacteroidia > Marinilabiliales > Prolixibacteraceae > Draconibacterium > uncultured Draconibacterium sp. The sequence goes on along the minus strand of NZ_OY781365.1, from coordinate 824,697 downwards.
CATAATGGCACTTTCGTAATCCTCCAGTTTGTGTTTTACAATACCACGGTTGTTAAAAGCCAGCGCATTTGTGGCATCAAACTTTATGCTTTGGTCGTAATCGCGCAGTGCCGATGCATAATCCTCCAACTCAAAACGCGCCAGTCCACGGTTTAGGTAGGCAGCTGCATAATGTGGCCTGATTATAATTACCTGGTTCAAATCGCTGATGGCTCCTTTAATATCGCCGCTTACAATTTTTGCATTGCTTCGGTTCATCAACGCATGTGTCGATTTTGGATTTACCTCCAGCGCCTTATCATAATCATCAATGGCACCTTCCAAATCTTTTAAGGCCAGTTTTGCAATCCCGCGGTTGTTGTATATCGATTCATCACTAGGATCAAATTCCAGTGCGCGGTCGTAATCCTCGATGGCACGTTTGTACAGCCTGAGGTTGTGGTATGCCATTCCGCGGTTGTTGTAAGCACGCGGATAATAGGGTTTTATCTCAATTGCCTTGTTGTAATCTTCAATGGCACCGCGGTAATCTTCCAACGAATGTTTGGCAGTTCCGCGATACAGATATGCTTCGGCTAAATAAGGTTTAAATTCAATTACAATATTAAAGTATTCGATTGCCCCCGTGTAATTGCCAATTGATATGCGCGTACGGCCAACCCTGATAAAATGGTTGATGTTCAATTGCGCCTCGGCCAGGAAACTCATCGACAACAAGATTGCAAAAAGTATGGTAATTTTCTTCATGTATTTAATTCTTTCGCACCCTTTTATTGTCAGGGATACTTCATCCTGTTTTACTAAACAAACAAAAATAGTATTTTCATAGTTGCAAGTAATACCTTGTTAGGTTTTTTAACGAATAGCCACTTAAATCTAAAATTATGTGTAAACGTTGCGATTGGGGAACAAAAAACGAGTTGATGATCAAATATCATGATGAAGAGTGGGGAGTGCCGCTTCACGACGATAATAAGTTATTCGAATTCTTTGTACTTGAAGGATTCCAGGCCGGATTAAGTTGGCAGATTGTGCTGAACAAACGCGAGAATTTTCGTAAAGCATTCGATCATTTTAATCCGCAAAAAGTAGCAGCGTATTCCGAAGATAAAATTCAGGAGCTTATTCAGGATAAATCGATTATTCGCAACCAGCAAAAGATAAGGGCGTGTGTAAATAACGCGCAACGTTTTCTCGAGGTACAAAAAGAGTTCGGCACCTTCGATAGCTACATTTGGAAATTTGTGGATTATAAACCAATTCAAAATTCGTTTGAAAGTATTGGTGAATTGCCGGCCAAAACCGAACTTTCGGATGAGATATCAAAGGACCTTAAATCGCGCGGATTTAAATTCGTTGGATCGACTGTAATTTATGCGCACATACTTGCTTATTCTTAAATATAGTAATAACTTTGGAGCACTTAAAAATACTGATTATGAAAGCTGTAATGTATATCCGTGTTTCAACGCTAGAGCAAGACTACCAGAGGCAATATAACGAATTATCAGATTTAGCGATCAGAGAAGGTAACGAGATTGTAGCCGTATTTGAAGATAAGTTATCCGGTAAAATTGCTGGTGAATCAAGAAAGGGATTCTTTGAGATGAAAGATTATCTGGGTAAAAACGACATCAAGCAGGTTTATGTATGGGAAATTTCCAGAGTAGGTAGAACGCTTAGAGATACAGTAAATATTATTTATGACTTTGACGAAAAAGAGGTAAATATCTGTTCAAAGAAAGAAGGCTTAAACACTATCAGTAAAGACCCAACACAGCAACTTTTAAGGAACAATCTAATATCTCTGGCAGAATATGAGTTAGCCACTATTAAAGCCAGAACAATTTCTGGTACTTACAATTCAGTTAAAAATGGTGGCGCTGGTGGTGGTTCAATTAAGCAATACGGATATAAGAAGGAGAATAATAAATTACTAATAGATGAAGAAGAAGCCGAAGTAGTTAGAAATATATTTGCCCTGTATTTGAATAAGGATTACAGCGTAAAACAGATAGCAGATTATTTGAATGAAGAAGGTATTAAAACCAGATATAAAAAGCTTATTGAAGATGGAATTATTACCTATAAAAGACCTACTGATTTACTCTGGACTGATGGTAGTGTAGCCAGATTATTACATAAGAAACTTTTTACCGGATATAGAAAATATGGTCAGGTAGAATTACAAGATGAAGCCTTTAGAATTATTGATGATAGCACCTTTGAGGCTGTACAGATTAAAATGGATAAAAAGCGTAAAGCTAAAGCTAATGCACAAATTTATGAGAACGTTTTAAGAGGTCTTTGTAAGTGTGGTAATTGTGGTGCTACTATGGTTATGGAAAAGAGTTCAAACGGCTTACATAATCATTATAAGTGCTATAACAAGTTCAGGAAAAAAGATAAATCCTGTGATTCTGCTATGATTAATATTGACTTGCTAAATAATGTTGTTTACCAGCAAGTAAAGAACTTTGAAGTAGCTTCATCTGATGTTAAAAAGAGAATTAGCGAACTTAAAAAGCAAGTAAAATTAAATACAACTACTATCAGCAGACTTAAAGCTGAATTATCTGGATATTCAACGGAAGAAGAAAGGCTGGTAGAGTTATTTACCAAAGAGCTTATTAACATTTCGATTTATGAAAAGAGACTGAACAGCTTAAATAAAAAGATAAAAGAAATAAATACGAAAGTTAGTGAAGTAGAAGCCTTGAATATTGAGTTAGAAGATCAGATAAAAGCTTTAGCAGGCAAGAAGATTGTGAATCTTAAAGACCCTGCTGTTTTTAAATCTAATGTCAGGGAATTAATAGAAAGTATTAATATAACTAACCTAACAGATGAAGGGATAGCTAATCTAAATAAGGATTTGAAGGTACTTCTAGACTATATGCCAGATTACCACAAAAGGCATAAAGGCCGTGACAAATACTATATTGTACAAATTAAAATGTTTGATCTTACAACCGTATTTCAAACGCTGATATGTAATAAAGAAAACTTTGGTGAAACGATTAAAGTGGAGAAAATTAATCCACAGGATAAAAACAAACATTTGTCTAAAATCCCACAATAACAAACTTACCTATTTCAATATCTGTAGTTCTGTAAATCCTACAACTACCTATTATATGTAAATTATTACGAGTAGAAGGAAATACTTTTTTATCCTGTGCCGACTTTACAATATAAGGATAATCAGAAGGATTAATTATAAGAACATTCGTAACAAATCTACTAGAAGTGTTCATTCGTTTTAATCCCATAATGAGTATGGTAAGTCAAAAATATAAATTAACAGAAAGTTGTTTATAACAATACTTTATCAAAGTTGAAATATTAAGTTAATTAATAATTATCTAAATATCTTAGTATCAATAATACCGTACTCCAGATGTTAGAAAAAAATTTAAAGGACATAAGGGAAATTAATATTAATGATCTTGAACCATATGGGTTCGTTGATAATGAAAAATTGAAGTCAACAATCACTGGATTGTCTGAAATAAAACCTATTGTAGAAGAGCTTCTTGATATTAGCGAAAGAGAAAGGCTTCCTATTGCCTTAATAAAACATATTCGTCAATTTAATGAAGAGTTAATTGAATTCTTTTATAAGATTGAAGAACATATGAATGGTAATGCTGAGTTAGTTGCTAAACATAAAGACAATCTTTTAGGACTAATCAATGGTTACTTCATCCAATGCTTCGATATTAGTCGTTCTCGATCAAGAAGTCTTTTAGAGACTTATACTATTGCCAAGAATTTTATAAAACAAGATAATAAAGGAGAAGAAGCTCATAAGCGATTGGATAATAAAATTGAAGATTTAAAATCAACCATTAATTTATCAGAAATAAAACAGACTAAAATAAAGGCTGAATCATTACTTACAGAATTACAAAACAAGATTGCAGATAAAACAGTTTCTAACTATGCGGTAGTTTTTGCAGACCAAGCAGAAAGACACAAAAAACTTGCTAATATTTGGATTACTGGAGGTATTATCATTTCAGTTGGCTATTCTGGTTCGTTTTGTGCCACCGATTTCGGAATGGTTTGTGCCAGTGATTTCGGTTCAAACTGTGCCACCGGGTAACTAAAAAGCGGATATTTTTCGGTTCGTTTTGTGCCACCCCGGTTCAGGCCGGTTACGCTTTCGGTTCGTTTTGTGCCACTTTGGGAGATCAGGTAAAAACAGCTATATCGCAGATTTTTTTCTGGATATGGCAAATAAACTTGATCCGATGGATTTAAAACAGATTTTATCGTTGCACAACGACGGGGAAAGCAACCGGCAGATTGGCGGGATTTTAGGTATCTCGCGCAATACTGTCAACAATTACATCAAACTGGCAAAAGCCAGCGATTACAGTATCGGGGAACTGCTGGCAATGGATCCCCATCAACTTGATGAACTCTTTACAGCTCACACCACACTTATCACCAACCGGTACGACGAACTGATGGCCTGGTTCAACAAAGTGAACCAACAACGCAACCACCCCGGTTTTACCTTTATGTATCACTATCAGGAATACCGCAGCCAGGTTTCCAACCCGTACAGCTACACCCAGTTTATGGAACATTACCACCGTAAATACGACCAGGTGAAAGGTTCGATGAAACTGGAACATGAGGCAGGAAAAGAGATGTACATCGATTTTGCAGGCAAGAAACTGCATATCATCAATAAGGAAACCGGGGAACTTATCCCGGTAGAAGTTTTTGTCGCTATCCTGCCCAATAGCCAGTACACCTATGTTACAGCCTGTTTAAGCCAAAAACGCGAAGACCTGATTACTTGCACTGCCGGTGCCCTTTCATTCTTTGGAGGAGTGCCCAAAGCTGTCGTTTCCGACAATTTAAAATCGGCAGTTACCCGGGCAAGTAAATACGAAGCAGAGATAAACCGTACGTTTAAAGATTTTGCCTGTCATTACGGTTGTGTTATCAACCCAACACGCAGCTATGCCCCGCAAGACAAAGCATTGGTCGAAAACGCCGTTAATCTTGCCTATCAGCGTATTTATTATCCGCTAAGGGATATGGATTTCTTTTCGCTTGACGACCTGAACCGCGAGATAAGAAAACTATTAAAAGACTACAACAACTTGCTGTTTCAACGAAAACAGGCCAGCCGCCGGGAACTGTTTCAATCGGTGGAACGCAGCTATCTAAAACCGCTGCCCGACACGCCTTATCAGATGAAAGATTACCGCAGGGCAAAGGTCCAGAAAATTGGCTATGTGTATTTTTCACCCGAAAAAAGTTATTACAGCGTTCCGTACCGGTATATCGGTAAGTCAACACTTATCCACTATACGGCATCCACTGTTGAAGTGTATTATAACCACCAGCGTATTGCCCTTCACAAACGTAACTATACCATAGGAAGTTATAACACCATCAAAGAGCATTTAAGCAGTACTCACCGGGCAAGGACCGATTGGAACCCGGATTTCTTTAAGCGTATGGCTGCCAAACATGGAGAAAATGTGTTGACACTCGTTGACCAGTTGGTGACCACTTGCGACTATCCTGAAACAGCTTACAAAAGTGCCATGGGCATTGTACAGCTTCACAAAGCTTATGGTTCAGAACGTTTAAATAATGCTTGTAAACTGGCCCTTCTTGCCGGAACTCATTCCTACAGGCGCATTGGCAACATCCTAAAAAACAAACAAGACAAACTTCCTTTCCCGGAAGGAAACAGCAATATCCCGCACATCCCTGCACACAGCAATTTGCGCGGGGCAGCGGCTTATAAATAACTCTAAATTTTATTAATATGAACAACAATCAGACAGTTGAAAAACTAAGGCAGATGCGCATTGGCGCAATGGCCGAACTGCATTTACAGCATGTAAAGAACAACGGCTTACAAGAGCTTACACCGGATGAGTACCTGGCACTGCTTACAGACCATGAATGGGAAAGCAGGCAGAATCAGAAAATCGAACGGCTGTTGAAACAAGCTGCTTTCCGTCAAAAAGCAAGTATTGAAGAAGTGCGCTTTGACCCATCGCGTAACCTCGACCGCAACATGTTTAACCGCCTGGCAACGCTTGATTTTATCAAACGTAAAGAAAACCTGATCATCACCGGGGCTTCGGGCGTTGGCAAAAGTTACCTGGCACAGGCATTGGGGCACCAGGCTTGTTTTAACGGGCTAAAAACTTTGTATTCGAACACAGCACGTTTGTTTGCCCGGATGAAACTGGCTAAAACCGATGGTACTTACCTGAAAGAACTCAGCAAGTTGCAAAAAACAAATCTGCTGATTTTAGATGATTTTGGCCTGCAGGCACTGGACAATCACAGCCGTGAGGCCTTGATGGACATTATCGATGACAGGTACAATAAAACATCTACAATTGTTGTCTCGCAAATACCGGTTTCGGTATGGTATGATATTATCGGTGAAGGCACTATTGCCGATGCTATCCTCGACCGGATTGTTAACTCTTCGCACCGCATTGACCTGAAAGGTGAATCGTTGAGAAAAGGAATTTTAAAAAGTGAAAATTAATTTTTTTGTATAATTGCACCATCTCTCAAAGTGGCACGGTTTCAACCGAAATGTGTGGCACGGTCTGACCGAAATAGCCATCAGTTCTATTCATAAGTGGAATTATTCTTATAGCTGAATTTAACATACTTCAAACTGAGATTTATAACGAAGCAGGTAAATTTATAAGATATGATTTTACTAATCTAGTAACAAAGGTTTTGGTAATAGCAGTCGTAATATTCTTGATGAGTTTCGCTTTTAAGCAATACAGTGTAAACCGACACTTACAAACACTTAATACTCAAAGACAAAAAGCACTTAATTCTTACAAATTATTTACTGAATCGATATCAATTGATGATATCAATTCTAAGAATGCTTTAATGATACAGGTAGCTAAAGCTATATATGAACCTCAATCTACAGGATTTTTAAGTGAAAAGAATCAACAGGTAAATTCTGGTTTAGTTGAAATAACAAAATTGATTAGTCAAAACGGTAATTAAAAATATGAAGGATTCTGATTACGATGAACATATCAAAAAATATTTTGGGACTACAACAAATTTTGAAAGAGAAGTCAGTCAGTATTACATTGAAGATTTTGCTACCAATATTGATAATCATTTTGATTATAGCATTAACCAAGTTATTGGTGAACTAAAAGAAAAGCTTAGAGAAAGTGAATTACAATTTAATCAGAATTGGGTAGATGAAAAGAAATGCGATTCAGATGATGAATTAGTTAAATATGCTTCATTAAGAATGATGCTAAATCAAGACATTTCAAATTACTATGAAGAGTTATTTGCATTATTTGAAACAAGAATAATCTACGCCTATAAGCTGTTTGAAATCAGTATTAAAACCTTGTTCAATAACGCTTACAAGGGGGATAAAAATTTCAGTGGGTTGTACAAATGGGATAATCTTAAAGAACTAATCAAATCTAAAGGAATTAACATTAAAACTCTTCAAGGATATGAGGAAGTAAATCAGTTAAGAAATGTCAGCAACTCACTTAAACACTCTGGGAAAAGTGTCAACGAAAGCATAGTGTATATACCAGAATTTAAGGGGAAAGAAATATTAAGTTATAATGACTTGGAAAATTTTTATAACAGGATTGACGTATACCCCGTGGAATTTATTGAGGCCATTTCATCTATAATCATTGCAGATTTATATGAATTTGACGATAAAAAAATTAATATTATTGCGAGGTCTTTAGCTTTGAGAATGAATAAAGAAACTGCGACTAAATTGTCTAAAACCCTTTTAGGTCTATATGAATAACATTTACATACAAACATTAAAACTAGGCTTTGAAAATCCAGAGGGTATTTCATTTAATGAAGTTGTAGAACAGTTGGATATTGATTTGTCGGATAAATCTTTTAAAATAAACTATACACATTGGTTCTATTCTAATTTTTATAATGACAATACGGAACGATTTGCAGTCGGTAATAAAACAGCAGTTAACAGTGATTATAGAATTTCTGCAACTACTATTACACAAATATCACATTCTAATCACTTGAAATCATTTATCAAAGGTGATGCAGTAAACAAATACATCGACTATCTAGAATTAGAAAGAACCAGAGAATCTTCCAGACAAGCTTCACTATTTGCTACAGGCTCTCTAATAATAGCAATTCTAGCTGTTATGCTACCCTATTTTATTAGTCCTGATAATATCAACGATTCAGGTAGAATAGTTTTAGTTAGTATTCTTTTAACTATTGCTGCTGGTATTTATAACGCTATTGATATAGCGAAAGCTGCACCATCGAAAAAGAAAAGATTCTGGCCTTTTACAATCATTATAACAGTATTGTCATTAGCTCTTTCAGTTTTGTTAATAGCAATACTAAACCAGCTTGTATTGAATCCTGAATGGTGGTTAAAAACGTTAGCGATTTTACCTGTTTTTGTGTTTTGGCTAGGACAGGTTAACAAGAAGTTATTGATCTTTTCAAACTAACGAGATTATATAAAAATGAAAATCTGCGATAATTGTAAGAATATATATTCTGATAACACGAGAGGTGTTTGCCCTAAATGTAATATTATATTAAAACAAGATTATTCATTGTACAATTCAAGTGATTTGGTCGATGATATTTCAAAAAATGGTAAAACATTATGGGCTATATCTTGGAGAGTATTTTTAATGATATTTTCGATAATTGGATTTGTCGGTATTGTAACCGGATTTAATTTTTATGGAAAGATGAAGGCTATAAGTTCTTCTATTGAAACAAGAATTGAAAAAGAATTTGAAAAACCACAAATAGAGGCTACGGTGCAAAAAGTTGCAGCAGTTCAAGCTAGATCTCAAATGGATAGTATTCTTGATCCAGAGGTGAAAAGATTCTCTGCAAGATTAAATGAACTAGAGAACAAAACCGATTCCGTAATACAAAATCAAATGGATGAATTCACAATGAGTCTTGAGGTGAAATACAATCTTTTAAATATGACGATTGAAAACATCTATGACGAAATCGCTTCTATTGAAAAAGCAAAAGATGAGATTCTCGCGATTGAAGAGGAAATGCAGGAAATTAAAGAATATGCAAAACCTCCAATCCTTATTTTCAAAGAATTGATTTCAAAAAGTAAGGAAGATTGTTATCGACTTAGACCAGTCTTTACCTCCTCAAAGAATTCTGCTTTGGGATTGATTACTTTTACAGTCACTTTGTTAAATTCAGATAGTGAACTATTATTAATAGATAATGATCCTGAATTTGGGGGATTATCATACGATGGTAAAACTTATACGCGTATACTTGGAGATAAGCAAGTTGGTGTAATAAATTATGCTTTGATTGGTGGCACAGGTTATCCCTCTGTAATATTTGAAATTTCTAAAAAGAGCAAAGTCAAAATTGAGTCTAACTATTTGCCCGAACCATATTATATTGAATTAGAAGACTATTAAGATTACCTTATAAATTAGCTTCGATTATTTTATTAGCTAGGGTCAGGTTATTAAGAAATATGGGAGAAGAAAATGAGAAAAAAGAAAGAAATACCTCTTGAAGTATTACAAGCTTTATCACAGTTTTTTGAAAAGAAAGAGAATCATTACAAATTAGTTGATCCCAAAAAATCAATATTAAAAGTAATAGACACAGACATTGATTCTAATTTCTATTTTGAAATTGAAAATACATCTGATAGAAATGGTAAAAACACAGTTCAAGTAACTTATAAACCAAAAGATAGCCTCTCAACTGTTACATATTCGCGAACAGTTAACGTATCCGAATTAGGAAAGTTTTTTGATGCTTGGAGTAGAAGAATTGTAAGCTTCCCCTTTTTAGGACTATCTAAAAATAGATTATTTTCTTTTTCATAACCAAATTCTGAAAGCTTTTTCAATGTGATTTTTGGTTCTGTCAAGGGCGACTGAGTTAGCGAAGTCGTTTATATACCCTTGACAGGTTCGTAAATCACATTTTCTTTGCTGTTCAGCTTTTGGTTCTTCATTTTATTGGCATAACCAATGGGAGTCATTCCTCCCAATGAATCATGCGGTCTTCTATTGTTGTAATCAAATATCCATCTTTCTGTTTCATTTCTGGCTTCATCCAACGATTGAAACAGGTAGGCATCCAATACTGCCCTGCGGTAGGTTCCGTTAAATCGCTCTACAAAAGCATTCTGTGTTGGCTTGCCTGGCTGGGTATATAAAAGTTCAATTCCTTGAAATTTGCTCCATTCTTTTAACAGCTCAGCAATAAACTCGGGGCCGTTATCCATCCTTATTTGTGATGGTTTGCCCCTGCGTTTTATCAAGTGATTCAGGACATAAACTACTTTATTGCTTCGGATGGAATGGTCAAGTTCAACATGGAGCGCTTCTCGGTTAAAGTCATCCATAATATTGAAACTTTTTATCTTCCGTCCATTCTCCAGAGCATCGTGCATAAAATCAATCGACCAACAATTATTGATATTTTCGGGGATTACCAAAGGAACTTTTACCCTGGCAGGGAGCCTTTTCTTTACTTTCCTGCGCATATTCAGTTTCATCATGCAATAAACCCGATACACCCGCTTGTGGTTCCACTCATTGCCTTCTGGCTATTTCGGTCAGACCGTGCCACACATTTCGGTTGAAACCGTGCCACTTTGAGAGATGGTGCAATTATACAAAAAAATTAATTTTCACTTTTTAAAATTCCTTTTCTCAACGATTCACCTTTCAGGTCAATGCGGTGCGAAGAGTTAACAATCCGGTCGAGGATAGCATCGGCAATAGTGCCTTCACCGATAATATCATACCATACCGAAACCGGTATTTGCGAGACAACAATTGTAGATGTTTTATTGTACCTGTCATCGATAATGTCCATCAAGGCCTCACGGCTGTGATTGTCCAGTGCCTGCAGGCCAAAATCATCTAAAATCAGCAGATTTGTTTTTTGCAACTTGCTGAGTTCTTTCAGGTAAGTACCATCGGTTTTAGCCAGTTTCATCCGGGCAAACAAACGTGCTGTGTTCGAATACAAAGTTTTTAGCCCGTTAAAACAAGCCTGGTGCCCCAATGCCTGTGCCAGGTAACTTTTGCCAACGCCCGAAGCCCCGGTGATGATCAGGTTTTCTTTACGTTTGATAAAATCAAGCGTTGCCAGGCGGTTAAACATGTTGCGGTCGAGGTTACGCGATGGGTCAAAGCGCACTTCTTCAATACTTGCTTTTTGACGGAAAGCAGCTTGTTTCAACAGCCGTTCGATTTTCTGATTCTGCCTGCTTTCCCATTCATGGTCTGTAAGCAGTGCCAGGTACTCATCCGGTGTAAGCTCTTGTAAGCCGTTGTTCTTTACATGCTGTAAATGCAGTTCGGCCATTGCGCCAATGCGCATCTGCCTTAGTTTTTCAACTGTCTGATTGTTGTTCATATTAATAAAATTTAGAGTTATTTATAAGCCGCTGCCCCGCGCAAATTGCTGTGTGCAGGGATGTGCGGGATATTGCTGTTTCCTTCCGGGAAAGGAAGTTTGTCTTGTTTGTTTTTTAGGATGTTGCCAATGCGCCTGTAGGAATGAGTTCCGGCAAGAAGGGCCAGTTTACAAGCATTATTTAAACGTTCTGAACCATAAGCTTTGTGAAGCTGTACAATGCCCATGGCACTTTTGTAAGCTGTTTCAGGATAGTCGCAAGTGGTCACCAACTGGTCAACGAGTGTCAACACATTTTCTCCATGTTTGGCAGCCATACGCTTAAAGAAATCCGGGTTCCAATCGGTCCTTGCCCGGTGAGTACTGCTTAAATGCTCTTTGATGGTGTTATAACTTCCTATGGTATAGTTACGTTTGTGAAGGGCAATACGCTGGTGGTTATAATACACTTCAACAGTGGATGCCGTATAGTGGATAAGTGTTGACTTACCGATATACCGGTACGGAACGCTGTAATAACTTTTTTCGGGTGAAAAATACACATAGCCAATTTTCTGGACCTTTGCCCTGCGGTAATCTTTCATCTGATAAGGCGTGTCGGGCAGCGGTTTTAGATAGCTGCGTTCCACCGATTGAAACAGTTCCCGGCGGCTGGCCTGTTTTCGTTGAAACAGCAAGTTGTTGTAGTCTTTTAATAGTTTTCTTATCTCGCGGTTCAGGTCGTCAAGCGAAAAGAAATCCATATCCCTTAGCGGATAATAAATACGCTGATAGGCAAGATTAACGGCGTTTTCGACCAATGCTTTGTCTTGCGGGGCATAGCTGCGTGTTGGGTTGATAACACAACCGTAATGACAGGCAAAATCTTTAAACGTACGGTTTATCTCTGCTTCGTATTTACTTGCCCGGGTAACTGCCGATTTTAAATTGTCGGAAACGACAGCTTTGGGCACTCCTCCAAAGAATGAAAGGGCACCGGCAGTGCAAGTAATCAGGTCTTCGCGTTTTTGGCTTAAACAGGCTGTAACATAGGTGTACTGGCTATTGGGCAGGATAGCGACAAAAACTTCTACCGGGATAAGTTCCCCGGTTTCCTTATTGATGATATGCAGTTTCTTGCCTGCAAAATCGATGTACATCTCTTTTCCTGCCTCATGTTCCAGTTTCATCGAACCTTTCACCTGGTCGTATTTACGGTGGTAATGTTCCATAAACTGGGTGTAGCTGTACGGGTTGGAAACCTGGCTGCGGTATTCCTGATAGTGATACATAAAGGTAAAACCGGGGTGGTTGCGTTGTTGGTTCACTTTGTTGAACCAGGCCATCAGTTCGTCGTACCGGTTGGTGATAAGTGTGGTGTGAGCTGTAAAGAGTTCATCAAGTTGATGGGGATCCATTGCCAGCAGTTCCCCGATACTGTAATCGCTGGCTTTTGCCAGTTTGATGTAATTGTTGACAGTATTGCGCGAGATACCTAAAATCCCGCCAATCTGCCGGTTGCTTTCCCCGTCGTTGTGCAACGATAAAATCTGTTTTAAATCCATCGGATCAAGTTTATTTGCCATATCCAGAAAAAAATCTGCGATATAGCTGTTTTTACCTGATCTCCCAAAGTGGCACAAAACGAACCGAAAGCGTAACCGGCCTGAACCGGGGTGGCACAAAACGAACCGAAAAATATCCGCTTTTTAGTTACCCGGTGGCACAGTTTGAACCGAAATCACTGGCACAAACCATTCCGAAATCGGTGGCACAAAACGAACCAGAATAGCCACCTTCCAGGCGTAATCGGCCATATGCCTTCCAAAAACCTTCTGTAGGGTGGTCTTTCGCTTTTATGGTAAGTGCATCAATTACCTCAGCATCGTCTTTTATCGACTCGTAGTAATAAACGGAACGACTCATATTTAACACACGGCACGCCCTGCGGATGCCAACTGTTGGATTGATGCAAACTTCCTTTGCAATCTCTCTTTTTTCACAAGGCTTTAAAGCTTTTTTTCGATAATCTCTTTGGCAAGTTTTAAATCAAGAGCTTGTTCGGCATACATCATTTTTAATTTGCGGTTCTCCTCTTCGAGTTCCTTGAGCCTTTTCAACTCTGTGGCTTCCATGCCGCCATATCGTTGCCGCCATTTGTAAAATGTAGCTCGGCTAACACTATGGTCACGAACAATTTCTTCTACGCTTTTGCCGTTTTCGTACTCCTTCAAAATCGAGGAGATTTGTTGTGGTGTAAATCTTTTCTTCTTCATCTTCTAACAGTTCAAAATTAACGTTTATTTGTCTACTTTTAAACTGTCCTTTTTTTGGGGAAGCTTACATGCAGTATTTACTGATACTATATATTCTCATCCTACTGGTGATGGAAATTTACACGTACCAGCCAACGGAACTACTAATAATGGGAAAGTCTTAACAGCTGGTTCAATTGCTGGTTCATATACTTGGGAAACACCAGCGCAAGGTGTAACAGATCATACTTTATTATCAAATATCGGAACAAATACACACACTGCTATTGATTCACATATTGCCGATAATACAAAGCATTTTACACAAGCAGAAATAGCTATTACGGAATCACAAATATCTGATTTCGGTAGTTATGCTTTAGCTGCTGATGTATTAACACCAGTACCTTTAGGAGCAGTTTTTACTGATACAGTTTATGACGATACAGCCATTCAAGCAGAAGTTAGCTTAAATACAGCTGATAGACACACACATACAAATAAGACTGTAATAGATAATACGACAGCTTCTTACACAACTACAGAGCAGACTAAGTTATCCGGTATTGAAGAAGGAGCTAATAATTATACTTTACCATTTACTGATAATTCTGCAAACTGGAACACTGCATACAGTTGAGGTAATCACGCTGGTTTGTATGAACCTGCTGATTCAACAATATTGAAAGATGCAGATTTAGGTTTAACAGTTCAACCGTATAACAGTAATACAACTTTACAAGGTGTTGTTACCTTAGCTTCACTTGGTTTTACTGGTGATACTGATGCTAATAACTACATACACCCTGCTACACATTCAATATCAGAAGTATCAGGATTGCAGACAACTTTAGATTCAAAAGTTGATAATTCACAGGTTTTAACAAATGTACCTAATGATGCTGTTTTCACAGATACCGTTTATGACGACACAGCAATACAAGCAGCAGTAGCTTTGAATACTGCTAAAGTTGGTATTAGTATAGAACAGGCACAAGCAATAGAAGCTAACACTGCCAAAAACAGTTATCCTTCTGCTGATGCAGCTAAGCTTTCTGGAATAGAAGAAGGAGCTACAGCAGATCAAACGAAGGCTGATATTGATGCTTTGGGTATTGATGCTGTTACTGTGAATGGTTATACTGTAGATTCAAATGTTCCTTCTGGTGCGGTATTTACTGATACTGTTTACAATGATACCGCTATACAGGCAGAAGTTGACCTTAATACGGCTAAATTATCAGCTACAGGGAATGAACTTGAAGCCACCGATATTAACACACTGGCTAAAGTAAATACAATTATTACTGATGCTATTTTGATTGATACTAATGATAGTAGACTTACTGATACTAGAACACCTATTGATAATTCAGTGACACCAGCGAAGTTATCAAGTCATTTCACAGATATTGAAACTGTTTCAGTAACGGCTTTAGATTGGAGTAACTTAGGTGGAACTAAAACACTTAGTACTGATACTACATTTACTTTCAGTAATCTTAGAGCAGGCGTTTATTTCCTAATAACAACAGGTGATTATTCACCTACATTTCCAACAGGGTTTACTTATGTAGGTGGGACAAGAGCAGCTACAGGAACTACATATTATCAGATAGTTTGTGTTGATTCAACAACACCAGAAGGAGTTTATACAATACTTAAAAATGAAAGCTAATGATACATATACCTTTGATTTTACCAGTAAGTAATAGTACTTCATTAAAAGAAGGATTGATTTCTTGTTGAGAATTAGATGAAACAACTGGAAGTACAGCTTATGATAGCCACAATAGTTATGACTTAGCCAATACAGGCGTTAATATTGGAGAAACAGAAGCCCCATCAAATTTAGGTGTTTCCTATTTTTATAGTTCAGGTACTTCTGACTACTCTATTTATAATAATGGTTTAATAGGAAATGAATCAGACAAATCTATTTCTGTTTGGGTGAATCAAACATCACGGCCAACCAGTAGAATTTATCAGGAAACAACAGGACTAAGCAGTAATAATGAAGATAGATATGATCTTTTAATATCATCTACAACAGGACTGATTTATTACAGAATGATTGAGTATGGAGGAGCAGATGTTCGATTAACTTCAGTTACAACATTAAATCTAAATACTTGGTATCATATATTAGTTACTTCTGATGGTTCAACTCATACTGTTTATATTGATGGGGTATACGATAATTCTGTAACAGGGACACCATCTACAAGTATGACACTGGAAAGAACTATTTTAGGGAATGGGTGAAATAATGGCACTATTACGGATTGAGGATTCAATGGATATATTGCTCAAGCAGCAGTTTGGAATAAGGCATTAACTACAGTTGAAGTTTCAGCATTATATAATTCAGGAAACGGATTAGCATATAGTAATTGGTAATGATGAAAGCAAGAATAGAAAATGGAACAATAAAAAGGTATTTAAAGATGCCTAAATACTGAGCAAATTACGCAGGTAATTTTGATAAACAGTCAGATGAAATACACGAAAGCTTTGATTTTTTTGAAGTAGTAGAACCAGAATATGATGTAGAAACACAAATTAGAGGTGCTATTTACTTTGATGAAGAAAATAGAATATTTACTTATCCTATTACCGACAGAGTATTTGAACTAGAAGTGGTAAAGGCCGAAAGGATTGCCGAATTTGAAGCTGTTCTTGATGAATTTGCAGTATTAATTAGTAGATGTCAGCTTACTTACGGTTACAATAATGAAGGTTTAAATAGTGCTATAGCAGCTACTAGAGCTATGCAACAAGCAACAATAGCAGCTATTAATTCTTTTACAGATGTAGATAGTATGAGAGCTTTTAAGATTAGAGCAGAAGATGTAGAGTATTATAAAGGATTATTTGATGATTATAAGTTGTAATATTGTAAAAAGTAAGAGTGGCTTTTATAATAGAGTATGAAATCTGCTTCAAAACAATTTCTAAAACATTTATAGTAACTTTTTTCTGATCGCAACGTAATATTTTTTTGACTATAATAAAAAAGACTTATTCAAATATAAATTGATAAGTCTTTTTTTTTTGAGGCCAATACTAAATTTTCGATTATGAAAAGGGTAATAGAAGGAGCAATAGTTCTAATGAATACTCTAGTGACAAATAGAGGAAAAGAAGAAAAAACTACATTAAAGATGTATATTATAAAGAAACTTATAAATACTTCAATTCTAGTCTTATTTTTCTTCTTACTAACCTCTCCTAGATTCATTCAATTAATAAATCAAATAGGAAGCCTCTTTAGATAGATTAATCCAATTGATTAATGCCCAAAGTATGTCCCAAAATCAAGATACCTCTTAAATCAAGAAATTAGATACTTCAAAAAGTACTTATAATTTGTCTTTTTAATATCATTATATTTAGAATCCGTTAAAAAATAAACTATGTGTGAAAGATGTAACTGGTCAACTAAAAATGAATTAATGATAGAATACCACGATAAAGAGTGGGGTGTTCCTTTATATGATGACCAAAAGCTATTCGAGTTTCTTGTATTAGAAGGTTTTCAAGCTGGTTTAAGTTGGCAGATTGTGCTGAACAAACGCGAAAACTTTAGAAAAGCCTTTGATAACTTCGAAGTAGAAAAAGTAGCCAAATACAAGGATAAGAAAGTAGAAGAACTTCTACAAGATGCTGGCATAATTAGAAACAGAGCTAAGATACTTGGGTGTATTAATAATGCTAATTGGTTTATTGAAGTGCAGCAAGAGTTTGGTAGTTTCAGTAGTTATATGTGGGGCTTTGTAAATAATAAGCCTGTATTGAATAAGTTTACTAAAATGAGTGAACTACCAGCTACATCTAATCTCTCTGATGAAATATCTGCTGACTTGAAAAAACGTGGCTTTAAGTTCGTAGGAAGTACTGTAATTTATTCTCACTTACAAGCTACCGGAGTTATAAACGATCATCTTACAACCTGTTTTCGATATGCAGAAATTGTAGATTCATATTAAAATTTTTATTACTAGAATATAAAATACGCTTATATGCAGGCCACCGGAATGGTCAACGACCATCTTGTAAAATGTTATCGTTACACCGAAGTTTAGTGACCTATATCACACAAGTTGTTACATAACTTTTAATCTGAAAAGTTCATGGCAATTTTTATTAAGTCTATCTTAAATTCGCTTTTCTAAAAAGAATTAATTGTTAATTTTGACACTAATTCAAAAAAAAGAGGGGTAAAATTTTTTAATTATTTAGGATGAAGTTGCGATTGATACTTACCGCACTGATTACGGTATTCACACTCAGTGTATTTGCAGAAAGTGATAAGAAGAATGAGGAGAAAGGCTATGTTTTCGAGGATGAGATTTCACTAGCCGCCACACCTGTTAAAGACCAATACCGTTCAGGTACATGCTGGTCGTTTTCAGGGCTTTCATTTTTGGAGTCGGAAATGATACGTCTTGGAAAACCGGAGGTTGATCTTTCAGAAATGTTTATTGTTTGGCATACTTATTCAACAAAAGCCAAAAAACATGTTCGTGTTCATGGTAATTTAAACTTTTCGGCCGGTGGAGCTTTTCACGACGTTACAAATATGATCCGCGAATATGGTATTGTTCCCGAGTCGGTTTATGACGGATTAAACTACGGTGAAGAAAAACATGTGCATGGCGAGATGGACAATGTACTGAAAGAACATGTTGACGCAGTTGTGAAAAACGGTAACCGCAAACTGAGTACCGTATGGCACGAAGCCATTGAAGGTACTTTAAACTCGTATTTAGGCGAGTTACCACAAAAATTTGAATACGACGGAAAACAATATACGCCACAAAGTTTTGCCAGCGATTACGTTGGTTTGAACATGGACGATTATGTTGAGATTTCTTCGTATACACACCACCCGTTTTACGACAAGTTTATTTTGGAAGTTCCCGATAACTGGTCGTGGGATGAGGTTTACAATGTACCACTTGAAGATTTGGAAACGATTATTGATTATTCGTTGAATAATGGAATGACCGTTGCATGGGCAGCCGATGTTAGCGAAAAAGGATTTGCAACCAGTAATAAAGGTGTTGCTGTTTTGCCTGCTGCTCCGGAAGAAGACATGAGCGATGCCGAAATTGCAAAATGGGAAGCTCTGCCACAGAAAGACAAAGAAAAAGAATTGTATAAATTAGATAACCCGGTTCCCGAATTGCATGTAACTCAGGAAATGCGTCAGACAGCGTTTGATGATTATCAGACAACTGATGACCACGGAATGCATATTATCGGAACCGCAAAAGACCAGGAAGGACATACTTTTTATAAAGTAAAAAATTCGTGGGGCGACTACAACAAATACAAGGGTTACTTCTACGTGTCGAAACCATACGTGAATTACAAGACGATGTGCATTATGGTGCACAAAGACGGCATACCCCAAAGTATAAGAGAGAAACTTAAACTTTAATTTTTAAGCCCTTCAGAATTCCTGAGGGGCTTATTTTTTCTTCCATGTTTTCCCAAAGTGCGCCTTGGCTACCTAAAAAAATCGTTTACATTTGATCTCGATAACAAAATCTGAAAACAATGCATTTGTATAAAGAACAGATGTAACTGGTTCATGAAAAAATTTCTTTTAATATTATTTACACTGTTAACCACACAACAATTGGTAACGGCACAAGAAGATTGGTCGTGGTGGAATAATGCACACGGATGGGAGAGTGGCGATCCGGGGTGGCGAAACTGGCTGATAATTTCTCCCCGGTATTTAGGCCCTAACGCCTTACCGGTTCCGGAGCTTAAAAAAGGTTTTATACAAGGCCAAACAGAATTGGAACTCACCGTTTCGAACCATTTTCTTTCTGGCGATCCAACGCAGGATATTTCTGGACGTGCGTACATTCCTTTTGCTAAAAACAAAATTGCCATTGAAATGTATGGCGTGTTGTACGAGCATTATTCATATACCGACGAGATTAGAGATGAGCGTTTTTCGCGCGATAAAGATGGCAAAGGATATGCTATTGGCGATTTTTACTTCTCAACACTTATCCAGCTTTTTAAAGATCGCGCTTTTCCAAATACTTTATTTCGGGCAATATTAAAAACGGCATCCGGCACAAACTTCGATGGAGCACGTTATGCCGATACACCGGCTTACTCGTTCGATTTTAATTTCTCGAAAGATTATGGGCAACCCGAAACATTATTATTCAGACCTCATGCGATGCTGGGATTTTACAGCTGGCAAACCAACGATGAACTAAATCTTCAGAACGATGCTTTGTTATATGGCGCCGGTGCCGATTTTCAGAAAAACAACTGGATTTTTACTCCGTCGTGGACAGGTTATTTTGGATATAAAAACAATGGCGATCGGCCCATGCAACTTAACTTTGAGCTAAAAAGAGATTATGCTAAAAAGGCAATTGCAATTAAATATCAGCACGGATTACACGATTGGTTGTATAAAACCGTACGTTTTTCGTTTATATGGAAACTTAATGGTATTGAGTAAGTTGTCGTAAAACAGAATTTATAACTTTGCAATCGCAAAAACAAGGTTGTGTTTATGCAGCTTGAAACAGATAAAAACAGATCATGAAAAAGCTTTCACTCGTAATTTGTGTTTGGAATGAAGAACCAAACATAAAACCACTATCGGAACAAATAAAAGCAGCACTGGAAGGAATTGATTACGAAGCCATTTTTGTTGATGATGGTTCGACGGATAAAACGCGCGAGGAGGTTCGGAAAATAAACGACGACCGATTTTTATTGGTAGAGTTAAAAAGAAATTACGGGCAAAGTTCGGCTTTGCAGGCCGGTATCGATCAGGCGGAAGGAGATTTTGTAGCGTTAATCGACGGTGATTTGCAGAATGATCCGGCAGATATTCCGATGATGCTAAAAATGATCGAAGAGGAAGAGTGGGACATGGTTGCAGGCGTGCGTGCCAACCGGAAAGATGGTATGTTTTTGCGCAAAGTTCCGTCTAAAATTGCCAATTACCTCATTCGCCGAGCTACCGGAATTTACATGAAAGATTTAGGTTGTACTTTGAAAATATTTACCAACGATATCATTAAAAGTATTCATATTTATGGCGAGTTGCATCGTTATATTCCTGCTTTGGTAACACTTGAAGGCGCTACCAAAATAACGCAGGTTGATGTGAATCACCGCCCGCGTACTTTTGGCACATCAAAATACAACCTCAGTCGTACAACACGTGTTATGAGCGACCTTGTTCTGATGCTTTTCTTTAAAAAGTACCTGCAGCGGCCAATGCATTTTTTCGGACAAATAGGTATTTTCACCCTTGCCATTGGGGTGCTTATAAACGTATATCTGCTTGTACTAAAAATTATGGGCAACGATATTTGGGGAAAACCACTATTATTGCTTGGTATTTTATTGGTATTGGGTGGAATTCAGTTTATTACAACCGGTATTATTGCTGAGTTACAAATGCGTACTTATTTCGAATCGCAACAGAAAAAACCATATCGAGTAAAGCGTGTAATACCTGCTAAAGAAAATATTTAATCTAATTACGGCATATTGGGTATTTGTTGATTTATTGTAACTTTAACAAAATATAAAACAACAAAAGCCTGATAATATGAAAACTCGATTTTTATCCGCCCTTATTTTTCTTATTTGTACCGTAACCCTTAGCAGTACTGCGCAAGAGCGTTTTGTAAATGGAATTGTTACAACTTTTGATAGTATAGCTGTGGTTGGGGCAGACGTTAAGGTAAAAAGTTCAAAACAAATAGTACAAACCGATAGCCTGGGACGTTTTAAAGTTAATGTTGCTGCTACCGATAAACTAAATGTATCAGCAAAAGGTTTCAATTCTCAGAATGTGAAGACTGACGAAAAAACCAAGATTGTAGCAGTTAATTTAAAATTGAAGCCCGGTGAGAAAGCCCGTGAGTACGCCATTGGATACGGCTATGTGAAAGATGGTGAACGACTGAATGCTTTGGCGCAAATGACCAACGACGATGTTGATTTCTCGCAATATACCAATATGTACGACCTTATTCGCGGACGTTTTGCCGGCGTGCAGGTGCAAAGCAACGGCGATATCATTATACGTGGACAAAACTCGATTAATCTGAGTAGTGCAGCATTAATTATCGTTGATGGTATGCAAGTCGACAACTCGATAATGAATACGCTTGTACCGGCGCAGGTAAAAAGTGTTAACGTCATCAAAGATGGTAGTTCGGCAATATACGGATCGCGTGGAGCAAACGGAGTGGTTATTATTGAAACCAAAAAAGGTAACGACTAATAATAATGGGAAAAACGATTACCGTTGCAACGTTTACTAGTAACTTCGAAGTGAAGTATATGTTGTTTAAAGAAATGCTTGAAGAGGCAGGAATTGAATACATGTTGGTTAATGAAATTACCAGTACTGTAGATGGTATTTTCAGAGGAAGTCCTACCAATATTGGCATCGAAATTCGTGTAATGGAAGAAAATTTTGAAGAAGCACTTGAAATTTATAATTCTATAAAATAGTTTTCAAGCTAAAAAACAAGGGAACAAATTTAAAAGCGATGTATTATCGGATAACCGGGAAATACATCGCTTTTCTTTTTTTTACTCCACTAAGTCATAACCCATATCCACTCCTTTATTAATTGCCGGAATACCTTCATCCATCCATTTCGGCATCGGGGCACCTTTTAGGTAATGATCAAAAAACTGGGCCATACGAATCTGAAAATCGTGCATGTCGCGAAGTTTAGTCGGCCAGTGGTCGGCTTCGTTGTAATTAAGTAACCAGCTTGGTTTTTGCAATCGTCTGAGGCCAATAAAAAACTCAATTCCCTGGTACCATGGTACAGAGCCATCATCGTCGTTATGCATAATCAAAATCGGAGTATTTATCTTGTCGAGTGTAAACAATGGTGAGTTCTCAATATAACGCAACGGAGATTCCCAAATCGTTTTTCCAATGCGGCTTTGCGTATGTTCGTACTGGAATGAGCGGTTTAATCCCGATCCCCAGCGAATTCCACCATAAGCACTAAACATATTCACAACAGGTGCACCTGATTCAATGGCTGCAAACATATTTGTTCGGGTTGCCAAATAAGCTACCTGGTAACCACCCCAACTGTGTCCTTGTGCGCCAATGTGTTCTTCGTCAACAAAGCCTTTGTCGATTAACGATGTTATGCCGGGCATCACACAATTAAATGCCGATTCACCCGGATAGCCTTCCTTATAATAAACATCAGGATTGAAAATTATATATCCGTGGCTGGTGTAGTAATGATAATCAATGGTTGAACGATGATTCTCTGGCATATGGTAGCTCAGCAGCCTGTCCGAACTTTTCTCGTAAAAATTCACGATCATCGGGTATTTTTTGTTTGGATCAAAATCCTCAGGCTTGTGCAATGTTCCTTCCAAAACCAGTCCGTCAAGCGAGCGCCAGCTTACCAGTTCTGCCGTTCCCCACTTAAACTGTTTTTGCTGTGGTGCGGCATCGCTTATTTGTGTTTCGTCTTTAAAACTAAATGTCGTGGCAATCAGGTTCGGATAGGTTTCAAAATCTTCTTTGGTGAAAATGATCAGATCGTCATCTTCAGCTTTTACAGGTCTTCCTAATCGGTAATTTGGGCTGAAAACAGCTTCGGGAGCTTTGGTTTTGTTTAAGTCAAAAGCATAATAAGCATCGGCGCGCGAGATTTCATTATGCCCTGTAAGCAGAACTTTTTCTGAAGGATCGATTCCGGTGTTTGGCTCCGGATTAAATCGTACAAGTCGATAATTGATCTTTGAAGTTCTCCCGTTTTTGGTGAGGTTTATTGGAGCGAATGAGCCTGTCGGATCAACCTTCCAAATATCGTATCGGTCGTAGATCAATATCGCTTCATCATTTTCCAGCCAGCCGGCATTTCTGTACGAGCTGGATAGCATTGGGCGGTCGTTTAACTCATCTGCTGCCTGAATTGTTTCAGGTTGAGAAATTACATATTCTTTACCAGTTGCAATTTCGTATGTGTTCCATGTTGTGTCGATGGCATTGTACCAGTACACAAATTTTCCTTCTGGCGAAACCGAAGGATTGGCACGGCAATCTGTTTTTATTTTTTCAGCGTCTCCGGTATTGATATCAACCAGGTAAAAATCGTTGTGGTAAGGGCCGCCTTCCCACATCGTCTGCACAGCATAAGGCCTGTTGCTGTATGCCAGCAATTTTTCGGCATCGCCATTTTGTATTTTTTGTATGCGCGAGAATAGTTCTGTTTCTAATTGAACTGTTAACTGCTCATCAAGGTGCACAACCGCCAGATAACTTTTCTTTAAATCTCTTTTTCTGTTGTTGAGCTGAACCGTTTGAAGCTGCTCTTCATTCCATGTCCATACATCCAACGCAGGGATTTCTTCTTCCAGTTTTGTGGTGTCTTTTTCGGGAAGAATTGGAGCAGTTCCGAAAAACAGACGTTTGCCGTTTTCGGAGAAAGATAGTCTGCCATTTTCACTTATTTCCCAGTTATCAGGAATAGCGTCGTTTGAATTGTCGGCAATAATTGTTTCGTTTTCTCCCGCCCAGTAATAAAGCGCAAACGATGGCTTTTTCTCGTCGGTAGTATCGGCCAAAAATGCAACTTGTTCGCCATTTTCGGCAATACAAAGTTGTTCGTATTTTCCTTCTGATTCCAAAATTGCAGAAAGATTGTCTGCCTTTAAATCAACCCGATAAACCCCGGCAGAAAAACTACTGTCGCCTTCTGATATAAAACTGATATATGGCTGATCTTTTGCCAATTCGTAACTACTTACTGCCGGATACTTATTTACCAAACCTGTTTCAAGGTTTTTAATGTAAAGCGGATTCTTTTTGTCCTTTTCGTTTTTTGTCGAATCATCTGGGTCTTCAGCCTGGTAAGCTATCCAACCCGACCATTCTTCAGGAACTTTAACGGATTTCAGATTATCAACCTTTTCAGTTTTATTCTCTTTAATATCGAAAACAACCAGTTTGTTTTGAGGCAAATCATCCTTTTTTGTTTTTTTCAGCTTCAGCTCACGAATTGTATCGGCAGGTGGAACTTCCGTAAATACCAGAAAACGCGAGTCGGGTGTAAACTGAGCTTTGGTTCCGTAATTAAACGTAGCAACTTCTTCAGCATCCGGTGTACTGATTTTTAGTGTGGCATCACCTTTCCATGGCTCTTCTTTCCAGGCAATGTATTTTCCATTGTTCGAGAGATGAGTTTCTGTAATTCTGTTCCACTTAATAATGTCATCGAAAGTAAGTAAATGCTTTTCGTTTTGTGCTGAAAGACCAGCAGAAATAATTAATAGTGCGAGTAAAGACAAAAAATTTTTCATGTATATGTAAAGTTGTTTAAGTAATCAATTGATTGATAATGTTGAATAAATACTTTTCAGAAAAGTATTTCATGAAGTTAAAAATATTTCTTGTTCAACACGAATGCAAATTGAATTGTCTATCACAAAACAACAAAATTAAGGTGGGGTTCAAAAAAGGGAAGAATTTTGTTTTATGCTTCGGCCATTAACATCCGCGCTTCACTTTTTAAAATTGCCGGAAGCTGAATATGTCGGCGCTCGATACTTAACAGCCAGTACCTGATTTCCTCTGTTTTCAGCGTATATAAAATCTCGCGAAACTCTTCAATCTGATTGTTTGTATAGGCATTTTCATCGATATTCTTATACTCATCCAGTTCTTCATCGTCGTAGTATTCAATAATCGATTCATTCATTTTCATCTGGTCAAACTCGCAGATTTCGTGCGCACCACAACAATCTGATGGCGGAGCTACCACTTCATCCGATACTTGTTGCTGCTGCTTATCTTTCTTATTTGCTTTTACTAAAAGAACCACTCCAATAGCGGTGAGTAATAAAAAGCCAAATGCAATAATCAATTCCATGATGCAAAAATAATAATTTGGAACAAAAGATTATTTGCTTTTGTTTAAGGTTAAAATAAATTTAAGCGACTTTTAATTCTGTTCTGAAAGCTTGTAGATAACGCCACGTTCTTTCAGGTATTGAAAGATGTAACCCAGATTTTCAGACTGCGCTCCAATAGTTTCCGGAGGATGTACACCAACAGCTTTAAATGTGCCATCGAGCACTAGATTTGCAACAGAAGTGCAAGCGTAGCCAGTTGTTCGTGCCATTGAAATGGTTTGTGTTTCGCGGTCGAATTTATCAAGTAAGTGGTAGGTAAAAGTTTTTTCTTCTCCTTTGTCAATTGCCTTAATAACAATGCGCATAATTGTAAAGTCTTCCTCGCCGGGTTTTAATTGCCATTTAGGGAAAAGTAATTTGGCCGTAACATCAATTGGCCTCACTTTAACACCATCAACCTCAACCGGATCATAGGAGAAAAATCCTGATTCTCTTAACACCCGCAGGTATTCGATACAGCCAGGATAGCGAAGTGTTTTTTCAATCATATCCGGAACATTTTTCATGGTTTGCGTCAACGAACGCAATCCGTCGGAGTTCCAAGATTCAAGAGTGCCAATTCCTTCAAATTCGATTAATTCCGGATCGGAAAGTGCTTCTTTCTCAATCAACTCGTAGTTTTTAATATAGCGAGCCGGGCGTGTATATTCTTCAATCACGTCAATAGGCGAAAAGACCGCTTTATATTCGTAGGGCCATTTGCGGATAACAGGTAATCCACCAACCAAACATTCGTATGATTTAACGGAGTATTTCTGGTTGTAGTAACCAAGAATAATGTTCCCCATTCCAGGGGCAACGCCGCAATCGGCAACCACACACACCTTGTTTTTTTGAGCCAGGCTGTTTAACGACAAAAAATCCTCCGGCATAAACGAAATATCAACCATGTTTATGCCGGCTTCAATTACAGCTTTCATTGTTTGGTAGCCCATAAAACCCGGAACGGCACCAATTACCAAATCAAATCCTGAAACCAAAGCTTTAATATTTTCACTTTGGCTTAAATCTTCGCAAACACAATTAATCGCTTGAAAATCGGCAAATTTATTTAGGGCTTTCTGATTATAATCAACACTGGTTACCTCGTGATTTTTTGATAAATCGATAGCAATTGTGCTTCCTACAAGACCAGCGCCTAAAACAATTATTCGTTTTTTCATTTAACAGATTAATTGAGTTTAAAAGTAAAACTGTGGCGAGGGAATTTTAATCCAACTGGATAAGGCCTTTTTTCAGTGCATATTTTACAATATCGGAGTTGGTTTTCAGATCCAGTTTTTCAAGTATGTTTTGCTTGTGCGTACCAACTGTTTTTACACTTATAAATAGTTTGTCGCCAATTTCGCGTGTTGATTTTCCTTCGGCAAAAAGCAGAAAAATTTCCTTTTCCCGATCTGATAGATGAGAATAGGAATCGTTTTCATCTGCACGCGAATTTAAGTAGCCGTTAATAACAATTTCGGTAATATCTTCACTCAAGAATTTTTTGCCTTCGTGAACAGAGGTTACCGCATCGGTTAATTGGCGATAGGTGCAATTTTTCAGGAGATAGCCGTCGGCACCGGCTTCCAGCATTCCTTTTACATATTGTTTGTCGGAATGCATTGATACGGCAATGATTTTAATATCCGGTGTTTTTTCTTTTAAAATCCGGGTAGCTTCAATACCGTTAATTTTTTCCATTGCAATATCAACCAGAAGTACATCGGGTTTAAATGCCTCAACTTTGTCAATGGCATCTTGTCCGTTTTCCGCCTGTGCAATAACTTCAATATTGTCGGCAGAATGCAAAAGGTTTATTAAACCTTCCCTGAAAAGCTGATGATCATCAGCTACTATTACCTTTATTTTCATCTTTTAAAAATTTTTCAGGCAAGTAGCGGAAATTAGCCTATTACTCCCCATATGCCTGGAATTGTTAGTGTTTTATTGTTCTTCAATATACGGAATTTCTATTTCAGCTAAAGAACCATTTTCAACTGATGCTATTTTAAAAGTTCCGTTCATGTTTTCTATTCTTTCGCTGATACTCAACAGCCCGAATCCACCTTTGTTGTTTGTTTTCTGTTTTAATTGCGATTTATCAATTCCAATACCATTGTCTTCAACCGAAATGTAATACATTCCGTTTTTTGTTTTCTGCTTAACGGTTACTTCTGTTGCTTCAGCATGTTTAAATGTATTGGTTAAAAGCTCTCCAATTGTTCTGTAAAGAAAGATATTATTTTCACGGGAAAGATCTGTTTTTCTCTTTTCAGTAATCAAATTGGCAGCAATATTTGTTTCTTTCTCAAATCGCTCCAGTTTCCATTTAATTGCCGGTACTAAACCCAGTTCGTATAGTATTGGCGGACTTAAATCGTAGGTTAATCTCCGCGATTCTTCAATTGCTTTGTTCAGCAGCTTCGATGTAAACTGAATAGTGTTTTTAATTTCAGGCTGGCATTTTTGTATATCAATTGAAGATAAATTCATAAAAGCCAATCCCAGAGTTTGCCCCAAACTGTCGTGAAGATTTTCTGCAATACGTCTTCGTTCCTGTTCTTCAACGAGCGTTATTTCCGAATTGAGCTTTTTTAATTGTAATTGATATGATTTTATTCGTAGGGCAACATTGATCTGTGCTTTTAGCTCAACCTGGTCGAACGGTTTAGATATGAAAGAATCTGCTCCAACATTCAATCCTTTTGTCCGTTCAGCACTATCGCGACCAAGTGCCGAAACCATAATAATAGGTATCTGTTTTGTTTTGTTGTTTTGTTTTAAGAGCTCACAGGTTTCATAGCCGTCTAAATCTGGCATCATAATATCAAGCAGTATTAAATCGGGATTTTCTTTCTGAGCAATTTCGTAACCTTCCTGCCCGCTTAGTGCTCCAATAAATAAATAATCAGGGTAATATAATTTTATGATTTGTGATAGAAGCTCCAGGTTGATGCTGTTGTCATCTATAGCAAGAATCTTTTTCATACGTTCTTGTTTGATATCAGATGGCAACATAGTTAATTTTGTTAAAAGGTTCTAAAAAACTGCAACATTTTGGTTAAAGTTACTAAAAGTGCAGGAATATTTGAAGCAAACGGGAATAAATGCTTAACAAAATATCAGCATATTACTGATGATGTCTGGGATTAAAGTTTCGGTTATTAATGAATAGAGTGAAAGCTTATTTGAGATAAAAAAGCGCTATTAATTTTTAATTATACCATACATGATTCCGATGCTTGCACCAAAATATTTCTGCTCGTCATTCACAATTAGCATCGGGCCAATTGAACAACCCAAAGCCGAAAGTAATGGCATTTCTAATTTTGGATTTACAACTAAACTCAGTTTTTTCTTGGTAGCAATGTTGTAGTCATACTTGTCTCCTGAAGTTAATAAACTAAATTCCGGAGAACGAAATGTTGATATACCCGGACCTCCCTGAAGTACTAACCGAATACTGTTTTGTTTGTCGAGCGGAATAATTCTTCCCAGCATCAGGTGTAAATTCTCATTGTTTTCAAATGGCTCGGTAGAGTAGGCCGGCGCAAGGTTTGAAGCCGATTTAAGGAAATCGTCGGTCGGGGTCATTGTTTTTTTTAAGGTGGCAGAATATCCGATGCTGATGGTATATTTATTATTATAGGTATAGTTTAATCCAATTTTACCTGCTTGTTCTTTTCCAACTACATATTCGCCGGTAGAATACAGGTAATGCTTTTGTGCTGAAAGATCACTCTGCGACCATTGAGCCTGCGAAGCCAGAGCCAGAAGGAAAAAGGTTGCTATGAGTAAAGTTACTTTCATCATTATTTATCGAAATGTGAGACAGTGAGAAATATCGTTTCTCAAATTTTAAGATCAACTAAGTGAAGATTTTGATTTAATGTCTTTCTGTTGGTTTGTAAATTATATCTGTAAAATTAAGGAGTTACAGGTGTAGAATTAAGGATTAATTGCTGATTCAACCGGTAATAAGCGACCATAATGTATTCAGAAAATAAGCAGTTTGCTTTAGGAACATGCAATTATGTCTCGATTTATTTGCTTGTTATGTATAGTACAAAGGCGATGGTTCAATATCTTTTTGCATTATACCACATCAAATGTTGAAGATTTAGAAGCAATGTTTTTTCTGACGATGCTGTAAAATACCCTATTTTCTTACCGAATGTCGCTAATAATTCAGATATTCACCGTCGATTCGATATTGTATAATTAACAAGAAGTATTTTCTGTTGATTCACAGTTATTAAAAGAGTAAATAGAAATACGTTATCGAACAGAACTTGTTGAAAATATAAGACACGATGAACGAAATATTTAACTCGAGATTAAAACAAATTAAGGCGGATTTTAAAGTGCTGCTTGAGAAGAAAAATGAGAAACTGTTTTCTTCAAACGGGATTTATAACCGTTACGCAAATCCGGTATTAACCCGCGAGCATGTTCCCTTGCACTGGCGGTTTGATTTGAATGAAAAAACCAACCCGTTTTTAATGGAGCGTAATGGTTTTAATGCTGCTTTTAATGCGGGAGCCATAAAATTTAACGGCAAACACATTTTGGCTGTTCGAACTGAAGGCAACGACCGGAAATCATTTTTTGCGATTGCTGAAAGTCCTAATGGAGTGGATAATTTCCGGTTTTGGGATCGCCCGATAACATTGCCGCAAACCGATGATGCGGACACGAACGTTTACGATATGCGACTTACAAAGCACGATGATGGCTGGATTTACGGCGTTTTCTGCACCGAGCGCAAAGATCCGGAAGCGCCTGAAGGGGATACATCGAGTGCAGTTGCCGCTGCCGGAATTGCCCGAACCAAAGATTTGGTGGAATGGGAGCGCCTGCCCGATTTGATATCGACAACGGGACAGCAACGAAATGTTGTTCTTTTCCGGCATTTAATTGATGGCAAATACGCCTTTTACACCCGTCCCCAAGATGGATTTATTGATACAGGGAAAGGCGGAGGTATTGGTTTTGGCTTGTCGGAATCCATCGAAAATGCTGAGGTTGAAGAAGAAGTAATTGTTGACGCAAAAACGTATCACACCATATACGAAGTAAAGAACGGACTTGGCCCGGCACCAATTAGAACAGAACATGGTTGGTTACAACTGGCGCACGGTGTTCGGAACACTGCTGCCGGGTTACGTTATACGCTTTACATGTTTATGACCGACCTGGAAAAACCATGGATTGTTACCCATAAACCGCACGGACATTTTATTGCTCCGCTAAAAGGCGAACGTGTTGGCGA
Organism: uncultured Draconibacterium sp.; assembly: GCF_963676815.1. Lineage (NCBI taxonomy): Bacteria > Pseudomonadati > Bacteroidota > Bacteroidia > Marinilabiliales > Prolixibacteraceae > Draconibacterium > uncultured Draconibacterium sp. The sequence continues at coordinate 793,803 of NZ_OY781365.1, read as the reverse complement.
TGTGTCAAATGTTGTTTTCTCTAACGGATGGATTGAAGATGAGGATGGTACTGTATTTATTTACTACGCTTCGTCGGATACGCGCATGCACGTGGCTACATCAACCGTTGAGAAGTTGGTAGATTACTGCATGAACTCGCCACAAGATCAGCTGTATTCACACAAATCGGTAGAGACTATTAATAAGCTAATTGATTCGAATAAGGATTTTATGCATTTGCTTTAATCCGATTTTGTTGAAGTTTAAAATGGACATAATAGAAGAACTCGAAATATTAAAGGAGGAAATGACTTTAGAATTGGAGAATATTCTCGAATTCTGGAGTATGCGAACAATCGATCAGAAGTTTGGAGGTTTTGTTGGACAAATAGATCAGGACGGAAATGTAATTACCGGAGCCACAAAAAGTGCGGTGTTGAATACCCGTTTGCTTTGGACTTTTGCTGCAGCTTACCGCGTAATCGGATCGGAGAAGCTGGAGCAAATGGCAACAAGAGCTTATGATTATCTGGGTAACAATTTTTGGGATAAGGAGTTTGGTGGATTGTTTTGGGAACTCGATTATAAAGGAGAAGTTGTAAATGCACGAAAACAAGCTTATGCACAGGGCTTTGGCGTGTATGCCTTGTCTGAATTTTACCGGGCAACCGGAAACAAGGAAAGTCTGGAGCTGGCTAAAAAACTTTTCAGTCTGATTGAAACAAATTTCCGCGAAAACCAATTCGGCGGATATATCGAAGCGCAGGACAGAGAATGGAAACCCTTGGCAGATATGCGATTAAGCGAAAAAGATGCCAACCTGCCCAAATCTATGAATACGCATTTGCACATTCTTGAACCATACACCAATCTTTACAGGGTTTGGCCTGATAATGAACTAAGAGAAAGAATTTTGCATCTGCTTGATATTTTTCAAACAAAAATTGTCAATCATGAAACGGGGCATTTCGGTTTGTTTTTCGAAATGGACTGGACACCCAAAAGTGATATTATTTCTTTCGGACACGATATTGAAGGAGCCTGGCTGTTGCATGAGGCAGCTTATGAAATTAATGCAACCGAATGCTTGAAAGCGATTCAGCAAACAGCCTTAAAATTGGTCGATGCAACTTTAAAAGAAGGTACTGCTTCAGATGGTTCTTTATTTTATGAAAAAGAAGGAGACCATTTGGATACCGACCGGCATTGGTGGCCGCAGGCCGAAGCTATGGTCGGATTAATGGACGCGTGGGAAATTACTGATAAAAATCAATATCTTACGAATATTGCAGAAGTATGGAATTACATAAAAGAAAATGTAATTGATTATGAAAACGGAGAGTGGTTTGGCAGGATAGATGAAAGAGGAACTGCTATTTCAACTGAGGATAAAGTAGGCTTTTGGAAATGTCCGTACCACAATACCCGGGCAATGATTGAAATGATTGCAAGAATTAACAACAAAATAACCTGATACTTACTGAGCGGGGTAAGCAGTTTTACCTCGGTTTTTATACCTAAAACTTATGACAGAGAAACTTCACATAAAAGAGAAACTGGGGTATGGATTTGGCGATTTTGCTTCCTCCATCTTTTGGAAGCTGTTTACCATGTTTCTCACTATTTTCTATACGGACGTAGTAGAGCTGACTCCGGCTGCAGTAGGAACAATGTTGTTGCTTACCCGAATTTGGGACAGTGTAAACGACCCGATTATGGGAATGATTTGCGATCGCACAAACACACGCAGAGGGAAATTCAGACCATACATTTTATATGTGGCTATTCCATTTGCGATTATCGGGGTTCTGACATTTACGCGATTCGATTTTGATGACACCGGACGTCTGGTTTACGCTTACATAACCTACACACTGATGATGATGGTGTATACGGCCATTAATGTGCCATACTCGTCGTTGTTAGGTGTTATGACGCCAATTCCTGCCGAACGAACAACGCTGGCTTCTTTCCGTTTTATCGGTGCTTTTGCCGGTGGTATTTTTGTTACTGCAACAGCAGCGCATTTTATCGAATTTTTCCAGAATCGCGGAGCGAACGAAGCTCAAGGTTATCAATACTCGGTAGCTATTTATGCCATTATTGTGGTACTAACATTTTGGTTGACGTACGCCTGGACAAAAGAACGGGTAAAACCTGCCAAACATGAAAAAACATCAATAAAAAGAGACCTGGCCGATTTGTCGAAAAACATACCATGGTTTGTGGTTTTGGGAGCTTGTGTTTTTGCCACAATTTTTTCGTCGTTGAGAGACGGATCGATGATGTATTATTTTAAATACTTCGTAAAAGACCAGTACATCCCGGGATTTGGAGAGGTAACCTGGGCAAAAATGGCCTCGGTTTATATGACAATGTGGCTGGCTGCAAATATGCTGGGTGTGGTGTTGGCAAAACCGGTATCGTCGAAATTGGGTAAGAAAAAAACCTTTATCGGGGCAATGATCCTTTCAGCAATTTTAAGCTTTTCGATGTACTTCTTACACGCCGAACAGATTCTTGTAATTTATGGGCTTAATTTAGTTGTGGGTATTACCGCCGGAATTATCATGCCTTTGATCTGGGCGATGTATGCCGATGTTTCTGATTATTCGGAATGGAAAAACGGGCGTCGTGCTACGGGTCTCATCTTTTCTTCGTCAACCATGTCGCAAAAAATGGGAGGTGCTTTGGGAGGCGCCATTACACTTTGGATTCTTGCAATTTATGGTTTTCAGGCAAATGTCGATCAAACCGAAATGGGACTTAGCGGAATTAAAATGACGCTGAGTATTTACCCGGGAATTGCAGCAGCAATTTCTGCTTTGTTTCTGATGGGCTATAAATTGAATGAGAAATTTATGCATAAGGTAACTGAAGAACTGGTTCAAAAACGAAAATAAAATGACACGCCTATTTCTTATCCTGGTTTTGCTTTGCGCAATCTCTGTTTCTGCACAGAAACCAATGCCGGCTGACAAAAATGCAACAAAAGAAACCGTAAATCTTTATCAGAATCTTTTTGAATTGAAAAAGCAGGGACTGATGTTTGGGCATCAGGATGACCTGGCATATGGCGAAGGCTGGTATGGCGAGGAAGGCCGCTCGGATGTAAAAGATGTGTGTGGCGATTATCCTGCAGTTTATGGTTGGGAAATTGGTCACCTGGAGTTAGGTGATGAATACAGTCTTGATTCGGTTAATTTTAACGATATACAAACCTGGGTTAAAACCGTTTATGAACGAGGTGGAATTAATACAATAAGCTGGCATCTTCGAAATCCTTTTACGGGCGGATCATCCTGGGATGTGTCATCGAAAAAAGCAGTCAAGTCGATTTTACCGGGTGGCGAAAAACACGAATTATTTGTTAGCTGGCTAGATGAACTCGCTAACTTTTTAAATGGTTTAGAAACGGACGACGGTACAAAAATTCCGGTTCTTTTCCGACCGTTCCACGAACACACCGGAAGCTGGTTTTGGTGGGGACGAAATTTGTGCTCCGTTGACGAATACAAAGCCCTTTGGCGGTTTACGGTTAACTATTTGCAGAACACAAAAGGCATACATCATTTGTTGTTTACCTACTCAACCGATCGGTTTCAAACAAAAGCAGAATATCTGGAACGTTACCCGGGAGACGATATTGTTGATGTGCTGGGTTTCGACCTTTACGATCGGGGAAGTTACTATAAAGGTACTTTGAAAAACTGCGCCGAAAAAGTTACAAAGCTGGCGGCAGAAAAGGGGAAAGTAGCAACCGTTAGTGAAACCGGTGGATCAATTGCAAGCAATCACAATTGGTGGACAGAAGTGCTGGAAATTTTGCAGCCTCACGAGTTGTCGTATGTGTTGGTGTGGCGTAATCCGTTTCGACCAACTGATCATGGTAATTTTGCTCCGAGCAAAGGCAGTCCTGATTCCGAAAACTTCATTAAGTTCTATAACGATCAACACACAATTTTTCAAAAAGAATTGACCGAGAAGGATATTTATCAATAATTCAAACGGTAAATAAATCATTAATATTCATTGCAAAAACAGGACAAAGCCGGGAGCTTGTTCTATTTTTGGGACCAAATTAAAAAAGGCACAATGAATATTCCGTTTAAGAAAATCGTGCTGCTTTGGGCAGTAATTGCAGTAGTTTCATTTCAAAGCACTTTTGCGCAAGAGGCAACAAAAATTACCATCTCGAAACCGGAACAAGCGATTGAAGTATCGCCAAATATTTACGGGCAGTTTATCGAGTATTTGCGAAACAGTATAACCGGCGGAATATTTCAGGAAGGTGCGGAACTGTCGGATGAAAATGGATTTCGCACCGATGTGCTGCAAAAGATGAAGGCACTGAATACTCCGGTTTTGCGCTATCCGGGAGGTACAGTCACTAAAATTTATCATTGGGAAGATGGTATCGGACCACGTAATGAGCGTCCGGCACGCCGAAACCTGATTTGGGGTGGAGTAGAAGACAACCATTTTGGAACTGATGAATACATAAAGTATTGCCGCGAGATTGGTGCCGAGCCTTACATTGTGGTAAATATGGGAACGGGAACTGCCGAAGAGGCTGCCAACTGGGTGGAATACTGCAATGGAACCGGCGATACATATTACGCCAACCTTCGCAGAAAGTACGGAACGGAAGAACCTTATAGTGTAAAGTTATGGAGCCTTGGAAATGAAGAGGCTGCGCGAGAAGATGCCGGGCGTTTGTACGATCCGGAGAAATATGCCGAAGAATCGTGGTATTTTGCCAAACTGATGAAATTGACCGACCCGACCATCAAATTCTTTGTGGTGGCCGATCCGTTTAAATACGACTGGAACGATCCCGTTTTAGCTTCTTTATCGCCGATCGTGGATTACGTGTCGTTGCACTGGTACGTAGGAAACAGCCCCGATGATCCGTACTCTATTTATAAAAATATTACCCGCTTTGATGCAAGTTTAACTGAGCTGGGCAATTACCTTCAGCAGTTTCCTGCAAAGGTGGAGAATTTCTCTCAATGGTACCGCTTTCCGCCACGCGAGGGAGCCATAAAAATCTCGGTTGACGAATGGGGAATTTGGGATAAAACCTGTGGAGGACAATACAACTTAGATTGCGAATATACCTGGAAGAGCGCGCTGGCAACAGCTTCGTTTTTGAACGTTTTTCACCGGCAGGCTGTGAATGTAACAATGGCTAATTGGGCGCAATCAGCAAATATTCTGGGTGCAATTTTAGCCAACGATGAGGGTTCTGTGGAGCAAACGGTGTATTATCCGTTACAGTATTTTAGAAAGTATGTTGGTAATCGTTTGATGCAAGTTGATGTGGGGAATATACCGCTTATTGCCGAAGATCAGACCGTGGAAGCGTTGGATATATCTGCAACATATAGTAACGAAAATGATGAGGTTTGTGTTTTTGTTGTAAACCGCAGTTATGAGGAGCAGTACATTAACCTGGATTTTACTGATACGAAAACTTCGGCTGCTACACTTGTTGAAATGACAGCACCAAACGAAAACTCGCGCAATGCAATAGGAGAGGAGAGTGTGGTGTCTATCAACGAAAAACCGGTAAAAAAGAACGGAGCCATAAAACTGGCCCCGCTTTCAATAAATATTGTAGTCATTCGGTAACTATTCCCACTCCGGAAACTGGGTTTTATTTAAGTCCAGCTCGGCAATGGTTTTCATATCCGTATCACTAAGCTCGAAATCAAAAATATTAAGGTTTTCCTGCATGTGCGCCTTTTGAGATGAGCGAGGAATGGCAACAATACCGCGCTGATAATGCCACCTTAAACTTATCTGCGCATTGTTTTTATTGTACTTTTTGCCAATGGTAGCCAGCGTTTGGTTGGTAAACAATTCGTTTCGTCCTTGTGCAAACGGCGACCAGGCTTCCATTTGTACACCGTAATCCAATAACGACTTTCGTGCCTTACTTTGCTGAAAGAAAGCATGTGTTTCAATCTGGTTTACAGCCGGTTTTATTGTGGCGTATTCCAATAATTCATCAATCTGGTGATCTTCAAAATTACTAATGCCAATCGCTTTTATCTTGCCTTCTTTGTGCAGCTCTTCCATGGCTTTCCACGAACCTTTAACATCGCCGCGCGGCCTGTGGATAAGATACAGATCAAGATAATCGAGGCCCAGTTTATCAAGCGAAGTCTGGAAAGCAGCTTTGCCCTTTTCATAACCCGAGTCATCCACCCAGAGTTTCGATGTTACAAACAGTTCTTTCCTGTTGATTCCGCTTTTTTTAATGCCGGCACCAACAGCTGCTTCGTTGCCATAAATGGTAGCCGTATCAATCAAGCGGTAACCCAACGAAATGGCATCGGCAACACATTGTGCACCTTTTTCATCGTTTAAATACAAGGTGCCGAAACCTAAAATTGGCATTTGCACCCCGTTGTTTAAGGTCACGTTCTCGATTGTGGTTTGTGCCACTGAATTACTGTTTGCCGCAAAAAGTTTGGTCGATCCCAAACCTACTACGCCGGCACCGGCGGCAAAACTTGCACCAACCCGAATAAACTCGCGGCGTTTCATTTCTTTCCGGGGATTCTCTTTGTTGAATTTTTCTTTCATGATCAAGTTCAGATTTAATTGGTTATTGAATTTGGCGTTTAAGTTACTGAATTAGAAACAAAGAGAAAACGCTATTGTTCGTTTTTATAAAGTGAACTTGTTTCAATGAGAAAACAGAAGGACAAGGTTGTGGTTTCATTTCACAACTTGTGGAAATTGTACCCGCCTGTACATACCAATTATGCTGGTAATCAGCTATCTGTTTTGTGGCACATTATTTTCATTGAAGAATAATACAGGTATTTTCCTGTGAAAAAATAGACAGATTATGAGTGAATTAAAAGAAAAGCACTGCACACCGTGCAAAAAAGAAACAACTCCGTTAAATGCTGAAGAGATAAAGCATTTTATGGATAAAATAGATGACGGCTGGAAAGTAGTGGATAACAAGAAGATTCAGAAGAGTTTTTCTGTGAATGATTTTAACGAAGCCATTGCATTTGCCCAAAAAATTGCTGTTCTGGCAGATGAAGAAGATCACCACCCCGATTTGGGTGTTCACTATGGTTCGGTTGATGTAGAATTAAGTACGCACAACATTGGTGGCTTGTCGCCCAACGACTTTATTCTTGCTGCCAAAATCGATGCGATTTAATCTCCATTTTCTGTGAAAACTGAGAGGTGGAGTAGAACGTAAAAAAGAATAGAATTAAAGGAGGAGTCATGAAACGAGCATGTAAAATTATTACACTCAAGAGTATAATTAAAATACGTGCGAGTTCCATACTTTACCGCTAAAAAAACAATTTTAATAGTATGAATTATCGCGTTGAAAAAGACACTTTGGGAGAAATAAATGTACCTGAGAAAAAACTTTGGGGAGCGCATACACAGCGATCTCTGGAGAATTTCAGTATTGGTCCGGAGGCTTCGATGCCCGAGGAGATTATTGAGTCTTTTGCGATTATAAAGAAAGCAGCAGCTCGGAGTAACAACAAGTTGGGAATACTTTCTACCAACAAAAAGCAGCTGATAGAAACCGTTTGCGATGAAATTTTGGCCGGAAAACTAAAGGAACATTTTCCGCTGGTAATTTGGCAAACGGGCTCGGGAACGCATACCAATATGAATTGTAACGAGGTAATTGCTAACCGGGTGAAACAAATTGTGGAGAACGATTTTCAATGGGAAAATATTGAGCTGCACCCAATTGATGATGTGAATAAATCGCAATCGTCAAACGATACTTTTTCAGCGGCTATGCACATTGCAGCTTACAAAAAGCTAACAGGGGATTTGTTGCCGGCGCTTAAAGAGCTTCATGATACTTTCCAAAAGAAATCGGAGGAATTTAAGGCCATCGTAAAAATTGGCAGAACCCATTTTATGGATGCCGTACCGATAACTCTGGGGCAGGAATTCTCAGCCTATTCAACCCAAATTGAGAAAGGGATAAATGCATTAAAAAATACTTTGCCCGATATGCAGGAGCTGCCTTTAGGCGGAACTGCAGTGGGAACGGGAATGAATGCACCTGAAGGTTTCGATGATGAAATTGTAGATGAAATTAGCAACGAAACCGGATTACCCTTTACAAAAGCTCAAAATAAGTTTGCATTGATTGCCGGGCACGATGCTTTTGTGCAATCGCATGGTGCAATAAAGCAGATAGCCGTTAGTTTATTGAAAATTGTAAACGATTTACGCGTAATGGTTTCGGGGCCACGGGCGGGAATCAGCGAATTGAATATTCCTGCAAATGAAGCGGGGTCATCGATTATGCCGGGCAAAGTAAATCCAACACAAATTGAAGCACTCTCGATGGTTTGCACCCAGGTTATGGGTAATGATACAACCATTTCGGTGGCCAATTCCTACGGCCATTTTCAGCTGAATGTTTTTAAGCCGGTGCTGATCGCGAATTTCTTGCAATCGGCAAGTTTGCTGGCAGATGCCTGCAAATCGTTCAATAAAAATTGTTTGGTTGGAATAACTCCTGATACCGAAAAAATAGATGAGCATGTACATAATTCTCTGATGCTGGTTACAGCGCTTACACCACACATTGGCTACGACAAAGCTGCACAAATTGCCAAATATGCACATGCCAATAAATGCAGTTTAAAAGTAGCTGCAGCCGAGTTAAATCTGGTAAGCGAAAAACAGTTTGATGAATGGGTAAAACCCGGAGATATGACACGCCCGAATTTAGATGGGAAAAAGAATAAATAATTAATTAAACACAAATAATGGAACACAAAATAGAGATAAAACAAAAAAAGTGGTTAACACATAATGTAATGCAATTTACCCTTGAAAAACCGGAGGGATTTACTTTCAGTGCCGGGCAGGCAATTGAATTAACGCTTGACGATCCGGAGTTTAAGGATGAGGCGGCGCCGTTTACACTTACAAGTTTGAATAAAGATGAGGATTTGGAACTAACAATAAAGTGTTATCCAAAACACGAAGGAATAACACTGGCACTCTCGAAGCTGGAAAAGGGAGATTATTTGCTTATTTCAGATCCATGGGACTCGTTTAAAAATAAAGGTCCGGGAGTTTTTATCGCTGGCGGAACCGGCGTTACTCCATTTATCGCACTTCTGCGGCAAATGGAAGAGGATGGCACTGTTGACGGAAGCCGGTTGATATTTTCGAACAAAACCGAAGATGATATTTTTCTGGACGAGGAGTTTAAGAGAATCCTGGGGAATAATTTTATAAAACTGCTGACGCAGCAAAATAAGAAGCCTCATTACTACGGAAGAATTGATAAAGCTTTTCTTAAAAATATAGTTGGAGATTTCGACCAGCCATTTTACCTGTGTGGCCCCGAAAATTTTGCAGCCGATATAAAGGGTTACTTAAAAGAACTGGGGGCCGGAGATGACCTGGTGAATATCAGTTTATAAAATTTGAATGCCGATTTTTCGGCATTTTTTTTTGCCTAAAAAACCGGTTGGGCAATTAAGCCGCAACCGGTTAAACAACAATTGATATTGATGTATTATTAATCCTTAACCCACTCCCGGGCTTCGTCAATGGCCGTAAATTCAAAATATTTTACTTCGCCTGAAATAAATGGTGCAGCCAGTTCCGACCACAATTTCTCCCAGCGCGATTTTCCAACAACAGCAATTTTTTTCATGTGGTTAAAATGTCTCAGGTAGGTTTTTACGTCCTCCCAAAATGCTTTCGGCGCAATTCCATCCACATAATTTAGCTGGATGTAGAGTTTTACTTTCCCAAAATCTGTAACCGCTTTATCAATCAGCGGAGTAATTTTGTTATAATCTTCTTCAGTTAATTTTCCTTCAACTTCAAGGGCAATTAGTTCTCGTTCCGTAATATCAATTATTTTAAACATAGCTTAAATTTTAAGTGTTACCTGATTCCTTTTTTTAATAGTTGTGCGTTAATGGCCACAATAACAGTACTTAAACTCATGAGTACTGCTCCCAGCGCTGGGCTGATCATTATTCCTTTGCCGATCAGTACACCGGCAGCCAGCGGAATAGCAACTACATTGTAAGCGGTGGCCCAAATAAAATTTTGTATCATTTTCCGGTGAGTTTTCTCCCCAAATTTCAGCAGTGCCGAAATGTCTTTTGGGTTACTGTTCACCAAAACAATATCGGCAGTTTCGGCGGCAACATCAGTTCCCGATCCCACTGCAATTCCAACATTGACAGATGCCAGTGCTGGAGCGTCGTTTATTCCGTCGCCGGTCATGGCAACAAACTCTCCTTTATCCTGGAATATCTTCAATTTATCCAGTTTCTGATCGGGCAACAGCTCGGCATAATAGCCGTCGAGTTGTAGTTTATTGCTAACTGATTTTGCTACGTGCTCGTTGTCGCCGGTCATCATGTAGATTTTAATATCTTCTTTCTTCAGCATTTTTACGGCTTCAAACGATTCTTCCCGAATCTCATCGGCGAGTGCGATAAAACCGGCCAGTTTGTCGTTTGCCAAAACAAAAACTACGGTTTCCAGGCTTTCGGTGTCTATGTCTTCCGGAATGTCGATGTTGTTTTCTTCCAGATATCCCGGACTAACAACCTTAACTTTAGTATCGTCAATATTTCCTTCAATTCCTTTTCCTGTTATTGTTTCTACATCCGAAACTTTTGGAATATCTATGTCATCTTCTTTTACTTTTCGCAGAATTCCTTCGGCCAGTGGGTGCTCTGATTCGGCTTCCAATGCTGCGGCCATAGCCAGAATTTGTTGATCGTCCTTAGAATCATCCAGGCTTTTAAAACGTGTTACGCCAAAATTTCCTTTGGTTAATGTTCCGGTTTTATCAAACACAACAACCGAAACTTTTCGTGCATTTTCAAATGCAGTGCGGTTACGAATTAGCAGCCCCTGTTTTGCTGATACCGAAGTAGAAATTGCGACCACTAGCGGAACCGCAAGACCAAGCGCGTGCGGACAGGTAATTACCATAACACTTGCCATGCGCTCCAGTGCAAAAACAAACGATTTGCCCAGCACAAGCCATGTTGTGAGTGTTCCGAAACCAACTGTTAAAGCAATTATGGTCAACCAAAACGCAATTTTATCGGCCAGATGTTGCGTTTTCGATTTTTTGCTTTGTGCTTCGCGAACCATCTTAATCACTTTATTCAGGTAAGCTTCATCACCCACTTGTTCAACGGTAATTTTTAGTGAATTGGTCCCATTTACTGTTCCGCCAATTACGTCATCCTCTTTCGATTTGCTCACCGGTTGTGATTCTCCGGTTACCATCGATTCGTTTATATTACTTTTCCCGTCAATAATTTTCCCATCCACAGGAATCTTCTCTCCCGGGCGAACCAGAACAGTATCACCAGATTTTAATTCATCGATTTTTACATCGCGGGTATCATCACCTTCTATTAAATGCGCTTCGCTTGGCATTAATTCAATTAAACTTTGCAGCGCTCCCGATGCATTTACCACCGAGTTCATTTCTATCCAGTGGCCCACGAGCATAATATCTATTAATGTGGCCAGTTCCCAGAAAAAGGAGTCTCCCTTAAGACCAAAGGTTGTGGCCGTGCTGTAACCAAAAGCTACTGTAATGGCCACAGCAATTAATGTCATCATTCCCGGTTGCTTTTTCTTCAACTCGTCGGCTAACCCGGTAAGAAATGGCCATCCACCGTAAAAAAATATCAATGCTGATAAGCCAAACAGAATGTAGTTATCGAAACTGAACTAAATTTCGTAACCAATTATTTGCTGAATAAGTGGTGATAAAACAAGTATTGGAATTGTTAGTACCAGCGAAATCCAGAATCGTTTGCGAAAATCAGCGATCATGTGTTTATGGTGTTCTGTATGATCGTGATTCCCGTTTCCGTGATGATCGTTATGCTTATTCTCATGATGGTCGTGATGCCCATTTTCATGATCTTCGTGATTCGAGTGCTTATGTTTTTCGTGGTGTGAATTCATTTGTATCTGTTTTCTGCTGAACAGTTATTTGGGGGCAATATTTCGTCGAATCATTTATGCGTTCTCGGTGCTTTCATTGGGAATAAGGCTGTAAAGTATTGTAGTTAGTTGTACTCTGTTCATTCCCAGTTTTAGTTCCAGGTTATGCAAAAATTCATTCTCGTAACCGTCAACATACGTGAGATCATCAGCTGACAACTGAGGGTATTTATCTTTTAATCCGAGTTTAATAAACGACCAATTGTTTTTTATTGAATTATTTGCTCTCATAACTGAATGTATTAATTTGTTATAGCTCTATGTTGTCCAGAAACGTGCCACGGTACATCATTAATAGCTAATATTTCAAATCTGGTGTTGGGTATTCGGTATGCCGCCAGTTGTGTGACTTCATGTGTATATTCGAAACAGAAATCGTTTTCCGGAGAGTGTGGAAAGATGTCACAATGTGCGGAAAAATGACACGATATGCATTATCTTTCAGGCCTGCTTAATGTTGAGTCTCATTTCATCAAAAAAGATTGATCACGAACGAATTTAATCCGCCATTTCATTTGGCTCGTTTTGTTCTTTTCTTTTTTCATCAACTTTATTTTTGATTTCTTTTTCCAGCTGACGAACTTGGTTTTCGAGCCGTTTAATCGATTTGTCTCTGTTTTTAATTTCGTGATTCTTTTTTGCACGGTAGGGCAGTGATAAAATAAAACTGGTCATGGCTCCAAACGTAACGGCAATAATTATTACCAGCGACAAATTGGATTCGATGCCCCATTTCCAGAAATTAATCGAAACCACAGCTGAGTTGTTCAGTGCGAACAGAACAACGCCCAGTATAACGAGTAATATTCCGATAAATGTTTTTTGCATGGCTATTTGTTTTTATTAATAATTCAAGTCGGTATTGATAAGGGAGTCGGCCGGCTGAGAACATTATTTTGTTTCATTGTTCAGCCATATTATACTATTCGTAAGACAACTTGCGTGCCCCGGCAACCACCGCAAAACTCATTCAGCAAAAAGTGACGCAAATACAGGCTTTTAATCGGTACCTGGCAGGCTGGTGAGTTTGTTCTCTGATTTAACGGATGTAGAATTTTAGAGAATAATGTAGAAAAAATTCACTAAAAAGCTTGTTTGTCGGGTTAAAAACCAAACGGTGGCGCGTGGCATAGTATTTTCATAATGATGAAAAGTTGAATTAAAAACAAGTAACATGAAAATGAAAAACATCACAATGAAGGCATTCACAAAACAGATTAAATGGATTTTTATTCTATTCCTTTCTGCTACTATCGTTTCGTGTAGTTCTTCGAATAAACAAAACGACAACAAAGAAGAATTAGCCGAAGATCTGCAGCAGGTAAAACAAGACGTTAATGCTATTTTGGAAAAGGATAAAGAGGAGTTAAAAATGGAAGTTGATTCTGCTGTAACCGAATTTAACGAAAAACTTTATGTGTATGAAGATGAGTTAAGACGGGGAACGAAGCAGGTGAGTACCGAAACGCAAGATTTAGTTGAAAAGTTAAAGATTAAAAGCGACTCGTTAACAGCGAAAGTAAATACAGTTCAGGAACAAGGTGCCGAAAACTGGGAGGAATTTAAAGAAGAGCTTCAGTACGACACAAAAAATTTTAAAGAAAGTGTGGAAGCTTTTTTCGAAGATAACAAGTAACAAAACACAATAACAAAAAAGCCGCGACAATTAAAACTGTCGCGGCTTTTTTGTTTTATTCTACAATTAAGTGCCCTTTCATTCCTGCCTGGTAGTGTGCCCTGAATGTACAAACATATTCGTATGTACCTTTTTCTTCAGGCACCTTAAAAACAATAGAATCTGTTTCTCCATCGCTCAGCATTTTTGTGTGGGCAATTACTTGTCCCTTAAGAGCCGGATCGATAAAATCATTATCCTCATGCTGAAGTCCTTTGGTAATAAAATTCATCCCGTCGGTGCCTTTTTTTAACAGCACCCAGTTATGAGCCATCATGCTTTTATCATCAATGTTACTCACCGTTTTCAGGGTAATTTTTAGCTGCTCTCCCGGCGAAGCCTTTATGGTTTCAACCGTAAAACGCAGGTTATCATGTCCTTCAATTTTAATCTCTCGTTGTGCCCAGGTGTTTGCTGCAAAAAACAACAGCAGCAAAACCAAGGCGGATTTTTTTAGCTGTTTCATTGTGTAAATACTTTTAAAATTATGGTATGTTGCAAAGGATTATTATCCCACGGTAATTTCATTTACTACCTTGTTTACGCCTTTGGTGTGCATCGCCTGCTCTTCAATTTCTTTTCTGATGGGATCGTTGGCAACAACGCCCGAAATGTAAACGGTACCTTTTTCCACCTCTGTTGTGATCTTGTTTTCGTCAATAAGTGCACTTTTTTCAAAAGCTTGTTGTAGCTCTTTCTCAATGTTATAATCGTTTCCGGATCTTTCGTATTTTACCCGCAACTGGTTATCCAAATCGATTACACCTTTGGTTGAACTTACAATCTTTTCGGCGGCTATACTTTCACTTTCTTTCGAAACATGCCCCGACAGCACTACTTTACCTTTTTCAACCTTTATCTCAACATTCAAAGGGTTAATACTTTTTTGCCATTTAAAATACTGTTGAATGTTGTTTTTTATATCACTATCTGAAACGGTTGGTTGGCTGGGCTGAAAATTTACCTGTAACTCATTAATCACATTAAAATCTCCGGCTGCTTCGGTGGCATCGCGAAGTGCTTCGAGTTTGGCACTGTATGTTGGTACATGCCCCTGAAGCTGAACCACGCCGTTTTCAATACTCACATGAATGTTGTTAATATTAACCGCATCGTTATTGATTAATCGGTCAATAATATTTTTTTTAATAATTTCTTCTGGTAATGGTTTCATAATGTATCTGTTTTACTGTTTTTCAAATAAGGGTGTGCTATATCTGTACCAAGCAGTTGTTTTACTGAAGTTTGTTTTTTTGAGCAGGGAAACTACCTGTATTCAATGGTTTGTGGCAGTTTTGTTTTCTGTGAAGAATACTCTCTCCGATGATATTGTGGAAAGATTGGCCGTTAAGTGTGTAATATTTCAACAGGATGTGGAAATGTAAGTGGAGCGTTTCAATTGTAAGCCGGCATTGTGATTCACAGCTGATATTCGTAACTTAAATTGAACTAAAAATCGACTCGTTATGCTTACACAATACCTGTTACTTGCCGTTTTTGGAATTGCTATGGCGCACTTCGAGGGAGTGGTAGTGGTTTATCTCCGAAAAGCCATTGGTTTGTTGGATTCTGATTCGGAAGCGGGAAATAAAGAACTGCTGGAAAAAGTTCCGAAACGCACCATAAAAATTGAAATGACGCGCGAGGCTGCCACCATTGTTATGTTGCTAACACTGGCTTTGCTGGTTGGCCATTCGTGGCTGGATAAGGCAATGGTTTTCCTGTGGACTTTTGCTTTCTGGGATTTGTTCTACTACGTGTCGTTGTATGTGCTAATAAAATGGCCGCCAAGTCTCAGAACAATTGATGTGTTATTCCTTATCCCGCGCCCCTGGATCGCTCCGGTGTGGTTCCCGGTGGGAGTATCATCGGTAACCATCGTCTGTATTGCGGTGTTTTATTTGCTGCCGGCGATATTCTAGTTGGCCGCAATTTTAAATGTATTCAATGAGCTTGCCGGCAAAGCAGGCGAAATAAACGAATCACCAATTTTAATGTTTACCGTTTTGCTTTTTTCATCCTGGTTTCCTGCAATTACAATTATTGAACCATCAGTATTTTTAAAGGCCAGCAAGTCATTGTATTCTCCACTGGTTTCAAGCTTTTTTGCACCCTGTAATACGAAGTGGCTGGCATGTTTCATCATGTAATATTCGTAGGAATAGCGATAGCTTTTGCTCTCTGAATCCACTACAATCAGTGAGTTCTGTTCCCATCCCCAGCGGCTAACTCCACCTTCAAGCAGCGAAGTATTCCAGTATTCGTAAACCGAAACGCCATTGTTCAGGTAGTGCTTCATTAAGTCCCACGAGTGCATGGCTCCTGCCCAGTCGTTTTTACCGTCGCCGCATTCCTGCTCGGTCTGGAACATTGCCAAATCAGGATAACGTTTGTTTAAGCCTGGCAGCGCATCTTTTCCTGCCCACTGAAAGCCAACGCCTTTTACATATTTCGAAGATTTCGGATCTTGCAGAATCGTATCAACCAGTGCTTCGTTGGGGCGTTCCATTGTTCCAAAGTAAACGTCAACTCCCAGTTCATTCATGGCAGGACCTAAATACGAACCAATAAAATTAGCCAAACCGGCGGCCGTCCAGCAACAACTTGGAAATATTTGTGCTGAGTTGAATTCGTTTTGTGGCATCACCGCAAAAATATCGATGCCTTCGTTTTTATAAGCTTGAATAAATTTAGAGAAGTACAATGCATAAGCTTCCAGGTATTTGTCTTCCTGGATAAACATATCGGTACCTTCTTTTCCTTCGCGGTCGATAGGTAGATCGTTCTGGTATTTTGGGTTGCCAACATTGGCAAAAAAGCCACCCAAAGCGGCTGTGTCGCCCTGTGCTTCGCGTTGTTTGGCATACATTTCTGCCATATTTGCCATGCGCTGCGATGAGGTGCTGGCGTAGTGTTTATTGTATTTCATCCACGACGGAGGACTCCATGGCGATGCCCATATTTTAATATCGGGATTATATTGTTTTGCATTTTTAATAAAAGGGATCAAAGTATTTTTGTCGTTTTCTATCGAAAAGTTTTCCATGGCAAAATCGCCATCGGTTTCGTTGTACGAATACCAGTTTAGGGCAAAATCGTTGGCTGCAACCGGCATACGGCAAATGGTAAAGTTGGCACCAACACCCGGCGAAAAAAGCTCGTTCATAATCGATTCGCGGTCGGTGTCGCTTAGCTGGTTTAGCGATGTCCAGCCTAATTCGTTAAAACAGCTGCCAAAACCTTCTATTTCCTGTTGGGTTTTGTCGAGATATACTTCGGCACTAGTATTTTCGGCAGAAGTTGCTGCCTCTATTTGCGACGTTTTCCACTGAATGGTGGGTGTTGTACTTACCCATTCAACGGGAGTCGTTTTGTTACAGGCAGAGAATAAAATGAGGCTAAAAATTACGATGGTTAAGTTCTTCATTTGGTTTATTTTGATTTGCCAAAATACAAATTATTTTCAGTCATTTTAGTTTCAGATAAATAAGAAATTGTCAGTCCGCTCGAACAACGGAAAATGCTTTTCTGTTTTTTTTGTTTATCATTGCAACTTCAATTTTACTGGTTGATGAAAGCACTAACTAGCGAGATATTACAACTTTTGAATAAGCATCAAGAGGCTGCTTTTGAAGTGGTTTTCAAATTGTATTATCCGCGTTTGGTGTACTTTGCCAAAGAGTTTGTTCCCGATAGCGAATCGAAAAACCTGGTTCAGGATGCTTTTATTTCCATGTGGGACAAAAAGCCACAGTTTATCAACGAATCGCAGTTGCAAAGTTATTTGTACACCAACGTGAAAAACAATTGTCTCATGTTTTTGCGTCACGAAAAGGTGAAGAAAAAATACAAATTGGAGGCCGCTTTTCAAAAACAAACCAGTATTTACACCGAAGCTTTATCAGGGCTCGATACTTCAACAGTTACTTTTCAGGAAATAGAATCGATTATTGAAAAAACACTTTCGGAGCTACCTGATCGTTGCCGCGAGGTTTTTATTTTGAGCCGGTTGGAAGGAAAGAAAAGCAAAGAGGTGGCCGAAGCATTGGACATTTCAATAAAATCGGTTGAGGCACAAATTACCAAAGCCCTGAAAACCCTCCGGGTATCGCTCAAGGATTACCTTCCACTTGTAGCGTGGCTTCTTATCAATGTAAAGTAAAAAATAAATCTGTGTAATTTCAGATTATCAAAGGGTTAATGGACTGCTTTCGCGGCTCGTTAAAATTTATTTGATTTTTTTTATAGGGTAAAATCGCTGTTGAGCATTTAACTAGTAACAATCTAAAAATGGATTCGGAAAAACTAATACATAAAATCACAGAGAAGAAGGCGTTGAAAGATTCAAAAGAACTTTTGGATTATGTCAGCGAATCGGGGGAGAACACCAAAGAATATATCCGTTATAAAACGCTTTGGGCGATGTTGCAAACCGGCAACGAAATGGACGAAGAAACCATTAACGATGGTTATAAAGCGGTAAAACGGAATGTAAAAGGCAGGAAATCTTCACTCTATATAAATGTGGTGAAATATGCAGCAATTGTTGTTTTTGCCTTGCTGGGTGGGTATTTTATTCATTTTGCAGATTTCAATAATGAAATTGCCATGAACGAAATTTTTGTACCTAAAGGAAACCGCACTTCAGTAGTATTACCCGACGGATCGAAAGTTTGGCTGAGTAATGGAACAAAGTTGGTTTATCCCGAAAGTTTTGTTGGCGATTTTAGAAATGTACAACTGGAAGGAGAAGGTTTTTTTGAAGTTACACACGATAAAGATCACCCATTTATTGTAAACGTGGGGAAACACCGCATAAAAGTTTTGGGAACCAAGTTTGCCGTTGTGGCATATCCTGATGACGAGCAGGTAAAAGCGGAACTGGTTTCAGGAAAAATTCAATTTGATATTCATTTAGGGGGCACCGGGGACAATTACAAGTCTTTAATGGTAAGTCCTATGCATAGTTTAGTTTATGACAAAACCTCCGGGAAGGTGTATGATTCAACTATCCCGGATGGTTTTTACGATTACTGGCAAAATGGTGTGTATAGCTTTAAAGACGAACGTTTTGATTCGCTGGCAACCAAAATTGCACGTATCTACAATGTTGAAATCGTATTTGGCGATGAAGAACTTAAAACCCGCACATTTACAGGTACTTTAAGTGTGGATGACAATATTTACACGCTTATGGAGGCATTTAAGATCGCTTCCGGAAAACCCTTCGAATACACCTTTGAAAGTGGAAAAATTTATATCAACAAATAGCTAAAGACAATGCCTATGTAACAAACCTAATTTATGAACTAAAAACGGGAAATGCCTGGCCGCACTTCCCGTCTGTCAGGAAACACTCCTAATGTTTCCATTTTAAAAATCAATAAATAAGCCATTTGGCTCTATTATCGAACTTTAACACGTTAAATGTATGAAAAAAACTAACATTTGCAATGGGGGAAGTTGTGTCTCGCATTTCAAAAAACTTTTAAGAATTATGAAACTTACATGTTTGCTTGTAATGATTGCCCTGGTGCAGGTTTCGGCCGCTACTTATGCGCAATCAACTAAGTTAACATTGAACATGAAAAACGCCCGGTTAGCTGAACTTTTTGAACAAATTGAAGATAACAGCGAGTTCCGGTTTTTTTATGACAGTGACGAAATTGACTTATCACACCAAATAACCATTCGTACCGAAGAATCGAATATCGACGAAATATTAACCGTCGCTTTTTCGGAAACCAACTACTCGTACGAAATTATCGACAGACATATTATCATTAAAAACTCAGGTTTATCAGACCGGTCAGAATTGGGGCGTGCCGAACAAATGCCGGTTTCGGGTTTGGTAACCGATAAAGATGGTTTCCCGCTACCGGGGGTAACAATTATAGTTAAAGGAACAACATCCGGAACAGTAACCAATGCCGATGGGCATTACTCATTAACCAATATTTCAGGAGATGCTATTCTGCAATTTTCGTTTGTGGGAATGAAAACCCAGGATGTTGCAGTTGGCAATAAATCAACCGTAAATGTAACCATGGAGGAAGAATCGATCGGTATTGCCGAAGTTGTGGCTGTTGGTTATGGAACCATGCGTAAGAAAGACCTTACCGGTTCGATCACTCAAATTCGTCCGGATAAAATTGCCGACGAGAATCCCAAAACTGTACAGGATGTGTTGCGTGGTACTCCCGGATTGCGTGTTGGAATGGATCCATCGGCAAAGGGTGGTGGTTCAATGCAAATTCGTGGCCAGCGTTCAGTTTATACAGCCGGAGGTCACAATAACCCGTTAATCATTCTGGATGGAATGATCTTTTATGGTGAGCTTTCTGAAATCAATCCTGATGATATTGGCCAGATCGATGTTTTAAAAGATGCTTCGGCAGCTGCTGTTTACGGAGCTAAAGCGGCCAATGGTGTTATCATTATAACTACGAAAAAAGGAAAAAGAGGAAAACCTGTTGTAAACTTTACTGCCAACTTTGGTATGTCGCAAAAAAGTGCATACCGCGAAGTGTTTGGCCCGGAAGGATATTTACAACACCGCCAGGATTTCTATACTACTCGCGAAACATACGGAGTTAATTCGGAAACAGGTGCTTATGAAGCTTATCAGCGTGGCGATTACCAAAACGGCTATTTTGCAAGTCCTGATCAATTGCCATCTGGTGTGTCTCTTGAAAACTGGAGAAATTACACCACCAATCAGCCGGGAGAATCGGACCAAAGTATTTGGGCGAAACGTCTTGGACTGGACTATGATACCTACGATAATTTTTTGGTTGGAAAAACTTTCGATTGGTACGACCACAGTTTCCGTGTAGGTTTTAACCAGGATTACAATGCCAGTGTAAGCGGTGCCACAGAAAATGTAAACTATTACCTGTCGATTGGATACCTGAATAATGAAGGTGTTCAGTTAGGTGACGACTATGAAGCAGTTCGCAATAACATGAAAATTAATGCGAACGTTACCGACTGGTTTGAAGTTGGAGCAAATGTAAATTTCCAAAACCGTAGCGATGGTAATATTGCCGAAAATATAGGTGAGCATTTAAAGAATAGCCCGTTTTCAAATTATGCCGACGAAGATGGTAACCCGGTACAATATCCAATGGGTATTGGTGCCAGCCAACGTGGTTACAATTACGATTTCGACAGACAATTTCTTGAGTTGGAAAAAGGATTTACAGTGTTGAACACAATTCTTACTGCGAAAGTAAAATTACCGTATAATATTACTTATTCGTTTAATGCTGCACCACGTTTTCAGTGGTTCTTCGATCGTTATTTTATGTCGGCAGATTTGCCCGGTTCAAATCCTTCGTCACGGGGTGTTAACCGTCAACAATCTAAAAACTTCGATTGGTCACTCAATAACACCATTAACTGGGATTATACTTTCGAAGACAAGCACCACTTAAATGTTACTTTGGTTCAGGAAGCTGAAGACAGAAAATACTGGAGCGATGTAATTAATGCCCGCGATATTTTGCCTTCTGATGCTTTGGGATTCCATAATACACAAAACGGAAATAAAGAATACAGTTCTTTTTCCACCAACGACTCGCATCAGTCGGCTGATGCCTTGTTAGCCCGATTGTTTTATTCGTACGACGACCGTTATATGCTTACTGCATCTGTTCGTCGTGATGGTTATTCAGCTTTTGGTTCTTCAAATCCTTATGCAACATTCCCATCAGTGGCCGCGGCATGGACATTCTCAAACGAAGAGTTCTTTAACTGGGA
The DNA here is from genome assembly GCF_963676815.1 of uncultured Draconibacterium sp. Classification (NCBI taxonomy): domain Bacteria; kingdom Pseudomonadati; phylum Bacteroidota; class Bacteroidia; order Marinilabiliales; family Prolixibacteraceae; genus Draconibacterium; species uncultured Draconibacterium sp. Next base: position 772,363 of record NZ_OY781365.1, on the reverse strand, counting down.
ACCCATGAGCACAGGTAAATTCCGTATGTCGTATGGTAAAAATGGTAACCGTGCACTTGCCGATCCTTATGTTTCGCTTGCCAACCTTTGGTCAGGTTCAGGGAAAATGCAGGGCTATATTAATTCATCCGGTCAATTGGAGCAATACCGTTACCTGATGGTTGAACGTATGGCAAATCCAAATCTGCAATGGGAAAAAACAACTGCATGGAACTTTGGCCTTGACTTTGGTTTTCTGGAAGACCGAATCACCGGATCGATCGAATATTACGACATGAGTACGCATGATATGATCATGAATCAGCGTCTGCCAACTTTTACAGGATTCTCATCAATCACAACCAACCTTGGACAAGTGGATAACCGCGGTTTTGAACTCGGAATTACTTCGCTTAACCTGAAGAACAGTGTTGTTGAATGGAATACAACCTTTAGTTTCTCGTATAACAAAAATGAGATCAAACATCTTTATTACGAACAGGAAGATGTACTTGATGACGCGGGAAATGCTATTGGTTCGAAAGAAATGGATGACATCAGTAACGGATGGTTTATCGGGCACCCTGTAAGCGCTATCTGGGATTATAATGTAACCGGTATTTGGCAGGCTGATGAAGTAGAAGAGGCAGCACAATACGGACAACGTCCGGGCGATCCGAAAGTTGCAAACAACTATACTGAAGATGACATTGTGAACGAAGACGGTAGCGTATCGCCGGTATATAATGATAATGATAAAGAGTTTCTTGGACAGTACTCTCCACCGGTACACTGGTCACTACGCAATGATTTGTTGTTCTGGAAATCGCTGAGTTTCTCGTTTAATATTTATTCATATATGGGGCATAAAAGTTTGTCGCACGAGTATTTGAATAATGACGATTATGGTGGTGTTGTATCTTTCGGAAGAAACGTGTACGAGAAAGAATACTGGACACTTGATAATCCAACAAACGAGTATGGACGTATTGAAGCCGTTGGCCCAGTTGGAGCTACAGCTCCCGGAAAACTGCATGATCGTTCGTTTATTCGCCTCGAAAATATCTCGCTTGGATACACTATTCAACAAAGCTTTACAAAGAGATTTGATGTAGAAAAACTGAAAGTGTTCGGTAGTATAAGAAATGTTGCGGTTTGGAACAAGGACTGGGAATATGGCGATCCTGAAACAGGAGGTTTAGCTACCCGTACTTTTAATTTAGGACTTAACTTAACTTTTTAATTGGAAACAGGTATGAACTATATATTTAGAAACATGAAACGTATAACATTATCAGCAACAGGACTGGTGATGCTTATGTGCAGCGCTCTGATGATGAACAGCTGCTCGGAGGATTTTTTAAAACCGGATCCACTTTCATTTTACGAGCCTACAACAACTTTCAGTACCGAATCAGGTTTGATGTCGGCGCTGGCAATTTGCGACAGGCATCTTCGTATTTATTTTACAGCCGAAGGTGGTCGCGAAGAGGTTCCTTACATCGGAACAGAATATAACTTTTCTGACCTGATGGTTGCAGGTTGTACGGATAAAAAAAGAGACGGTATCGACGATTACGCGCATCTTTTAACACCAAACAGTGGCTTGTTTACAAACGAGTTCCCAAACAGTATTCTTTATTTTTGGGATGAAACATACAATGGAATTAAATACGCCAACACCATTATTCAGTTTGTTGATGATGTGGAAAGTTTAGATGAAGCCACAAAAAATGCCTACAAAGGAAGAGCATATTTTCACCGCGCTTTCCGTTATATGGCATTGGTGTTTCAGTTTGGCGATGTGCCTTTGGTTACCAAAATTCTGGAAGTTCCAAAACAAAACTACCGCAGTACCGAGCGCGATGCAATTCTTGATATGATTACTCAGGATATGGAGTTTGCCGTGGAGTGGGTTCCTGAACAGCAAGATATGGCGCTGGTAGGAATGGTTAACAAAGCGACTTGCCGGATGTTGCTGACTAAATGTTATTTGGCAACCGGCCAATACGAAAAAGCAAAAGAGCAAACCGATATTTTAATTAACGAGTCGGGTTATTCGCTGATGACAGCCCCTTTCGGAACATTTAATCAAGGTGGTGCTCCAGAAACATTGCCAATTACCCGTAATGTTATTTGGGATTTACACCGCCCGGAGAACAAACTTATCGGAGCCAACAAAGAGGTGATTCTGGGTATGCCAAACAGTGGCTCGAATACCGAGTCGTTCCTAAGGTTTCCAACCTTACGTATTTTTGGTCCTTTCTGGGCATCACGAAATAACTTCTTATCGCCTGATGGAAAACGTATCGTGAATTATTCGCGTAACGATGCAAATTACCGACCTGAATACGATTACGCCAGGGCTATCGGACGTGGTGTAACAACACACCGCCCATCATACTGGTCTACACATGGTTTGTGGGATATTAATGGCGATGGAATTGAAGATACCGACGACCTACGTCACAACAGCGAAGTTGGTAACTGGTGGGTAATGGATTCAATGAAATACAACGACCCTTCGTCTGCCTATTTCGGACAAAATATTATGATGCACGACCCTGAAACAGGTGCATTGTTGTGTGCAGATTCAATCCGTTACTGGTTTGATTACCCACATTACAAATTATATACTGAAGACCGCGTGCGTGAGGCAGATATGAATGCCAACAACTTTAGAGGTGCAATTAACAGTGGCGACGACGCCTCGTGGTATTTGTATCGTTTGGCAGAAGCCTATTTGTTACGTGCAGAAGCAAAATATTACATGAACGAAAACGATCCGACTATTGCGGATGATCTGAATGCCTTGAGACAAAGAGCACAATGTTCTGAGTTGTACGAAGGAACAGTAACCATTGGCGATATCGTGAATGAACGTGCACGCGAATTGTACCTGGAAGAATGGCGTAATGTGGAATTAACACGTATTTCGCTTTGTCTTGCCCGCAGTGGTAAACCCGATGAATGGGGAAATACTTATGATTTGGATAATTTCGACAAACAAAGCGGAACTGACAGAACAGGCGGAAGCTACTGGTATCAGCGTGTTATCAACTACAACTTCTACAACAATGGTCCGATCAGCGTTGCACCGGCAACATTCAATTATATGATGGACAAACATAACCTGTACTGGCCAATTCCTTACTCGGCAATTACTGCCAATAATAAAGGTGTTTTGGCTCAGAATTTTGGTTACGATGGTTACGATGCTGCCACTCCGAAATGGGATAACTGGCAAGATGCTGTGGCCGACGAAGATCAAACAGGAAACTAGATCTTCTGATTTTAGTTTCAAATTATATTCTATAAATTTAATCACTGTTAACCGGCAAAATTTTCAGCCGGTTAATAGTGGTTCTTCGGCTTCTTTTTCAGCAAAGGCGAAATTGTACAGCCAGACGACCTTCCAAAATATGCTCAAGAATTACAATTAACCAGAAAAAAATTCAATGATGAGATTCTTAATTGAAAACGGAAAAGACAAGTTTAAACTCCTTGTTTTATTACTGACAATTCTTTCTGTAAATACGGTTTTTGCAAAAAATGCAGAAGAGTGGACACCACTTTTTAATGGCAAAAATTTAAAAGGCTGGAAAGTTTTAAACGGAACAGCAGAATACAAAGTTGATAATGGGGAGATAATCGGAACCAGTAAAACAGGTACTCCAAATACCTTTCTTGCTACGGAAAAAAATTACGGCGATTTTATTTTGGAATACGAAATGAAAATGGAAGCCGGACTGAATTCAGGAGTGCAAATCCGCAGCAACAGTTTTAAAGATTATATGGATGGCCGTGTACATGGTTACCAGGTAGAATGCGACGATTCAGAACGGCGCTGGTCGGGAGGAATTTATGATGAGGCACGCCGTGGCTGGCTTTATCCGCTGGAATACAATCAACCGGCAAAAAAAGCCTTTAAAAACGGTGAGTGGAATAAATACCGGGTGGAAGCCATTGGCAATAGCATCCGTACTTGGATAAATGGTCAGCCGGTTGCTAATTTGGTAGATGATTTAACCGCCGAAGGATTTATAGCACTTCAGGTACACTCCATTGGTAACGACACAAATAGGGAAGGCAAAACTATTCGCTGGAAAAACATCCGCATAAAAACCGAGAACCTTGAAGGTGCCCGAATGTCAATGCCGGAAGAAGTTCAGGAAGTAAGTTATTTAACCAATACACTTACTGAAACCGAAAAGAACGAAGGCTGGAAACTCCTTTGGGATGGTAAAACCACAAACGGTTGGCGCGGGGTAAAACTGGAAACATTTCCACAAAAAGGCTGGCATATTGAAAACGGTACACTGGTAGTTGAAAAAGCTGACGGTGCAGAATCCGGAAATGGCGGTGATATCATTACCGAAAAACTGTATAAAAACTTTGTGCTGGAAGTTGATTTTAACCTGACAGAAGGAGCCAACAGCGGAATAAAATATTTTGTGCAGGGCAACCTGAATAAAGGAGAAGGATCGGCCATCGGATGTGAGTTTCAGATCCTTGACGACCAGAAACACCCCGATGCAAAAAAAGGAGTGTTGGGCAACCGCACACTGGCTTCGCTTTATGATTTAATTCCGGCGAACGGAACTTTTTATGATCCAAACCACATGCAAAAACGCTTTAACGGAATTGGCAGCTGGAACCGCGCCCGAATTGAAGTAAAAGGCAACCATGTAACACATTATCTGAACGGAGTAAAAGTGGTGGAATACGAACGTAATACCCAAGAGTGGCAGGCGCTGGTTAACTACAGCAAATACCAGCAGTGGGAAAACTTCGGAAATTTTGAAGAAGGTCACATTCTTCTGCAAGACCACGGCGATAAGGTTCAGTTCAAAAACATTAAAATTAAAGAACTGGATTAAAACCAACCCGAACTGCAGCACACCTTTTTAATCGTAAATCAACTAAAAATGCAAACAAACAGAAGAAAATTTATACGCAATACGATGCTCGGAATCGGTGCAGTAACCATCGTTCCCAGCCATGTAGTATTCGGCAAACCGGGTCGTGTAATGCCCAACGATAAAGTAAACCTTGCTTTCTGTGGAATCGGAAACCGGGGCGGACAAATTCTGAAAGATTTTATGAATACGGGAATGGTGAATAACGTTGCCATCTGCGATACTGATATGGGAGCTAAACATACGCTGGCCTCCGTCGAAGCCAATCCAAAAGCAACGCAATTCCAGGATTTTCGAGTGATGTTTGATAAAGCCCACAAATCATTTGATGCAGTTGTTGTAGGAACACCCGACTTTTCGCACTTCCCGATTACCATCCTCGCCATGTCGATGGGGAAAGGTGTATATACGGAAAAACCACTTACGCGCACTTTCCAGGAATCGGAGCTACTGATGAAGGCGGCTAAAAAATATGGAGTCGTTACTCAAATGGGAAACCAGGGGCACTCTGATGCCAATTACTTTCAGTTTAAAACCTGGGTGGAAAACGGCATAATAAAAGACGTTACAAAAGTGGTGGCGCACATGAACAGTGCCCGCCGCTGGCATGGCTGGGATACGGGCATGAAGACTTTCCCAAAAGCAGAGCCAATTCCTGAAACATTGGATTGGGATACCTGGCTGGGAACATCGCAACACCACGATTACAACCACGATTTTATAAACGGACAATGGCGTTGCTGGTACGATTTTGGAATGGGAGCACTAGGCGATTGGGGCGCTCACATTGTTGATACCGTTCATGAGTTTTTAGATTTGGGCTTGCCTTACGAGGTTGATCCGGTAAAAATTGAAGGACATAATCCGCTTTTTTACCCGCAGTCAACCACACTTGATTTTAAATTCCCGAAACGAAAAGGCATGCCGGCCCTAACCATAAGCTGGTACGATGGGGTGAACAACCAACCCGAACTGCCTGAGAATTATGGAAAATCGGAATTGGCAGCAGATATTCCGGCTGCAAGCACTGGTCAGATTGAAACGCGAAACCTGAATCCGGGCAAAATTATTTACAGCAAAGATTTGGTTTTTAAAGGCGGTTCTCACGGAAGTACGTTATCGATTCTGCCATCGAAAAAAGCAGAAAAGGTAATGCAGAATCTTCCGGAAGTACCGGAAAGTACCTCGAACCATTTTGAGAACTTTGTACTGGCATGTAAAGGCGAAGAAAAAACACGCTCGCCGTTTGAGGTTTCCGGTCCGTTGAGCCAGGTCTTTGTTTTGGGAACGCTGGCACAGCGCTTAAATACAAAACTGGAGTTTGACCGCGAGAGCAAACAGATCACAAATAGTTCGCTGGCAAACGATTTATTGCAGGGACCAGCGCCACGTAAAGGCTGGGAAGAATTTTATCGTTTGTAACAAGTTTTCATTTTCGAAATAGTAAAAATAGGAGAGGAGTACGTGTGCGCCCTCCATTGAAATAGAGAAAAATGCAGTTAAGAATTTATATAACATTGTTCTTGCTTGTGGCGCTTTCTGCTTGTGGTAAAAGCGAAAATCCGTCAGGCGAGATTGACACTGACGAAACACCGGATCAGATAAAAAAGCAAACTTCACTGGCTTTGGGCGACCCGTATATTTTTTATCACGAAGGCCGGTATTATGCCTACGGAACTGAATCGCCGGATGGAATAGTAGTGTATGTTTCGGATGATTTAGAAACATGGAAAGTTCCGGCTGAGGCGCAAAATGGCCTGGCATTAAATAAAAATGATGTGTATGCCGACAGGTGGTTTTGGGCACCGGAAGTTTATTTTGTAAACGAAAAATTTTACATGTACTATTCGGCCGATGAGCACATTTGTGTTGCCACAGCCGATAGTCCGCTTGGCCCGTTTAAGCAGAAGGAGAAAAAGCCGATGATTGAAAATGAAAAATGTATCGATAACACACTTTTTATCGATGACAATGGAAAAGCCTACCTTTCTTTTGTCCGTTTCACTGATGGAAATGCCGTCTGGATTGCCGAGCTGGAAGACGATTTAATCACTCTAAAAATGGAAACTTTAAAGCCATGTTTGAATGTGTCGCAGGAATGGGAAAATGAAATGGGACGCGTTAACGAGGGATCGTTTATTATAAAACACAACGGTACTTATTACATGAGTTATTCGGCTAACCATTACGAAAGCCCGATGTACGGAGTGGGGTATGCAACCGCTGAAAACATCATGGGACCGTATGAAAAGTCAGCACAAAATCCTATTCTTCAAAAACCAAAGGGGTTGATAGGAGTTGGCCACAGTGCCATGTTTCGGGACAAGAATGGTGATTTGCGAATTGTATTTCACTCGCATCATAGCAACACCGAAATTCATCCACGATTGATGCACATTGGCCGGGTAAATTTCGAAAATGTTGAGGGAGTAGAAGTAATGAAAATTGGAGACGACATTTTTACACCGGTTATAGGGGAAGAATAAAATATACATGAAATTTTACCTGACATTATTTTTAGTGGCGACTATTTGTGCCTGCGCCAAAAGTGAAAACTTACCAAAAGATACGTTGGAAACAACGTTCACGAATCCCGTTTGGGACGGTGCCGATCCGTGGATGGTAAAACAGGGTGACAATTACATCTACTGTTTCTCAAGCAATAACGGAATTGCTGTTTCCAGTTCAAAATTCATGACAAAAAGGATGGAGGCAAAATCAATTTGGCAAGCACCATCTTCAGGTTGGAACAGCAACTGTGTTTGGGCTCCGGAGATTCATTTTATCGATGGACACTGGTACGTTTATTATGCAGCCGGCATTTCCGGTCCTCCTTTTATTCATCAGCGAGCAGGGGTTTTGCGCTCGGTAAACGATAATGTATATAGTGAATACGAAGATATGGGAATGTTAATTACCGGCGACGATCCTGAAGACAGCTCAAAAAACATTTGGGCCATTGATATGACCGTGCTGAAACATAACGATAAACTGTACGCGATTTGGTCGGGGTGGCTGGAACAAATGGATACCGATGCCACATCGCAGCACCTTTTTATTCAGGAAATGGAAAATCCATATACCTTGAAAGGAAAGCGGGTGTTGCTTTCGTCGCCTGAACAAAGCTGGGAAACGGGTGGCCCTTTGGATTTGAACGAAGGTCCTCAGGTTTTGAAGCACGATGAACAGGTATTTATCATTTATTCCTGTCGCGAATCGTGGTTGAAAGAATACCGCCAGGGAATGTTGCAGCTAAAAAATCCGGATGCCGATCCGCTCGATACTGAAAGCTGGATTAAAACAGGTCCGGTTTTCGAGGGAAATGATTCGGTCCACGGAGTGGGGCATGTTTCGTTTGTTAAGTCACCTGACGGAACAGAGGACTGGATTATTTATCATTCGAAAAAAACGACAGAACCCGGTTGGGATCGCGATGTGCGCATCCAGCCTTTTACCTGGAACGCTGATGGAACTCCTGATTTTGGAGAAGCCGTTAGAGCTGGAAAAGAACTTAAACGTCCTTCAGGAGAAGTAGAGATAGAACAAAACCAAATAAACCAATAAAATGAGATTAAGAAACCTATTTGTTGCACTTATTTCTGCATTGGTTGCCTTTGCATGTAATCAAAAACCAGCAGAGCAACTGATCTGTGGAACCCTGAAGGAAGCAGATTTTAAAGCTTCTATTGATGGTAAAGAAACCGGAATTTACGAGTTGAAAAATGGCGATATTAGCATGGCAGTTACCAATTACGGCGGACGAATTGTAAGTTTACTGGCTCCTGATAAAAACGGAGAACTGGCCGATGTGTCTCTCGGATTTTCATCGATTAATGGTTATCTTAATGCCAATGAAGTTTTTTATGGAACTTTGGTTGGACGCGTCGGAAACCGTATTGCTAAAGGAAAATTCACCTTGAAAGATATTGAATATACGTTGCCGATCAATAACGATCCCAATCATTTGCATGGTGGACCAAAAGGTTTTCATAACCAGGTTTGGGATGTAAAATCGGTGAATGAGACTTCAATTGTGCTTAGCTATTTGTCGAAGGATGGTGAAATGGGCTATCCCGGAAATTTGAGTGTTGAAGTTACTTATCGGCTAACCAATGAGAACGAAGTGCAAATCGACTACAAAGCTACAACCGACGAAAGCACTCCGGTTAATCTAACCAATTATGCATTTTTTAATTTGAAAGGGGAAGGCAATGGAACGATCAATGATCACCTATTGACAATCAATGCCAACAAATTTACAGCGGTAGATTCAACACTGATTCCACTGGGTGAAAATATTCCGGTTGAAGGAACGCCTTTCGATTTCAGAAAAGCAAAAACCATTGGCGCTGATTTAGCATTGCAAAGCGAAAACGAACAGCTGCAAAATGGATTGGGTTACGATCATAATTTTGCATTGAATAAAACCGAGGATGGAGAAATGTCGTGGGCAGCAACGGTTGTTGATCCGGCCAGCGGAAGAAAAATGGAGGTTTACACAAAAGAACCGGGAATTCAATTCAACGGTGGAAACTTTATGGATGGAGCAGATACCGGTAAATATGGAAAATCGTTTGATTTTCGCGAGTCGTTTGCGTTGGAAACACAACATTTCCCTGATTCGCCCAACCAGCCTGAATTCCCTTCAATTATTTTAAATCCGGGAGAAACGTATTCTACCACGAGTATCTATCGATTTAGCATAGCGGATTAGTATAGAGCAATCCGACTATCGATTTTATAAAATCTTAAAACCAATTAATAGACCTGAAAATGTTTTCAATTTACAAGCAAACTTTAAAACAACTCATTGTAATTTTTGCGGGAGCTTTATTGTTCTCGTGCAGCGCTCAACCAGAAATTCAAAAAGAAGAGGCGGGTGCTGAATTTCGTGCTCCGGCATATCCGTTAATAACTATCGATCCGTATACAAGTGCCTGGTCCATGTCCGATCAGTTATTCGACACACCGGTAAAACACTGGACAGGCAGAAATCACTCGTTGATTGGTGCTCTTCGCGTTGATGGCGAAACCTATCGTTTTATGGGCAAGGAAGAAATTCCGCTCGAGCCGGTTGTGCCCAATGCCAAACTAGAAGCCTGGGACGGAAAATACCTCACAAAAAAACCAGCGTCAGGTTGGGAAAAACCGGAATTTAACGATGCCGCCTGGAAAAGCGGGAAAGCAGGTTTTGGTACGCCCAATACGTTTCAAACTGCAACGCCTTGGGAGACAGAACACATTTGGGTGCGCCGCGAATTTACCCTGCCTGCAGTTAACGACGAAAGCGATTTATTCCTTGTTTATTCGCACGACGATGATTTTGAGCTGTATCTGAACGGAACCGAAATCGTTAATACCGGCAACAGTGCCAGAAGCGACGTTATTTTAAAACTGGATAAAAGTTTGCTGAATCTTGATGGAAAAAACACCATCGCTGCACATTGCTGGGATCGCGGAGGTTTGGCTTATGTTGATTTTGGCCTATTTAAAGAAAGCGAAATTCAACCTGTTTTTGCCCAAACAGCTGTTCAGAATAGTGTAAAAATTACGGCTACTCAAACCAAATACGATTTTAGCTGCGGACCTGTTGATTTAAAAGTTGAGTTTGTTTCGCCGCTGTTGATGGATGATCTTGATCTGCTTTCGCGCCCGGTAAATTATATTAATTACGAAGTGGTTTCAACCGACGGAAAATCGCACAAAGTGGAGGTTTATTTCGAAGCAACGCCGGAGTGGGCGGTAAACGAACTGAGCCAGGAAGTGGAAGTTACAAGTGGAAAAACGGGCAACATCAACTTCTTAAAAACAGGAACAACAGAACAGCCTGTTCTGGAAAAGAAAGGTGACAACGTACGCATCGACTGGGGATATTTCTATTTGGCTTCTCCTGAAAGCGCAGATCAGACCCTTGCAATTGGTGATTTTGCAGGTATGAAAACAGTTTTTGCTGAGACTGGTAAAATTGAAGGAGGACAGGAAAAAACAACAGCCGTTTTGGCGAAATCGATGCCGGTTTTGGCTTGCACCGATGTTATTGGAAAAGTTTCAGCAAAACCTGCCAAAGGTTATGTAATGTTGGCTTACGATGATATTGAATCTATTCAGTATTTTGGCGACAATCTGAAAGCCTGGTGGACAAAAGAGGATCAGGTAAGTTTTAATGAAGCTTTAACTTCCGCTGCACAAGATCACCAGAATATCATGAATCGTTGCGATGCTGTTGATGAAGCAATTTATGAAGAAGCACTGGCCGCTGGCGGCGAAAACTACGCCCGACTTTGTTTGCTGGCTTATCGTCAATCGATTGCTGCGCACAAACTGGTGAAAGACACCAAAGGCAACACGCTTTTCCTTTCAAAAGAAAACTTTAGTAACGGCTCAATCGGGACGGTGGATGTTACTTATCCTTCGGCGCCATTGTTCCTGAAATACAATCCTGAGTTGTTAAAAGGAATGTTGAACCCGATTTTCTACTATTCGGAAAGCGGAAAATGGAACAAGCCTTTTGCTGCGCATGATGTGGGTACTTATCCCTTAGCCAACGGGCAAACCTATGGTGGCGATATGCCGGTTGAAGAATGCGGAAACATGATCATTCTAACAACTGCCATTGCCGATGTTGAAGGAAATGCTGATTATGCAGCCGAACATTGGGATGTATTGACAATATGGGCCAATTACCTGATGGAGAATGGTCTTGATCCGGAAAACCAATTGTGTACCGACGATTTTGCCGGTCACTTTGCACACAACGTAAACCTTTCGGCAAAAGCGATAATGGGAATTGCAGGCTACGGTAAATTAGCCGAAATGCTGGGCAAAAACGACGTGGCCGAAAAATACACGTCTGAAGCAAAAAGAATGGCGCGGGAGTGGATGAAAATGGCTGATGACGGAGACCATTACCGGCTGACATTTGATCAGCCCGGAACATGGAGCCAAAAATACAATATCGTTTGGGACAAACTGCTTAATCTTGGAATTTTCCCGGAAGAAGTGGCTCAAACCGAAATTGCGTATTATCTCACGAAACAAAACAAATATGGTTTGCCACTGGATAACCGCAGAACGTATACTAAATCGGATTGGATGATTTGGACAGCCACACTGGCTGAAGATACCGGGACTTTCCAGAAATTTATCGATCCGGTGTACGGTTTTGTAACCGAAACACCCGATCGCGTTCCAATGTCAGACTGGTATGAAACACCCGATGCCCATCAGGTCGGTTTTCAGGCACGGTCTGTAGTAGGCGGATATTTTATAAAAATGCTGGAGAAATGATCGACTTCTAAGTGAAGTTGAACTTTGGCATGCCCGAAAAACGGAGAATCCAATATGGAATACTTCGGTTTCGGGTATGTAATTATTGCCAATGACTTAGATTTGTTTATTTTAGCAATGTATACCGAAACCAACAACCTGTCAGTTGAATATCCTGAGAAAAAGCGGATCAGGCCCCGATGAAAAAGGCAAATTCAGTTGAGGTTTGTTAGGTGGAGATTTTTAACTTAAAACCACGTACCTATAATGAAACAGAATCGTTTTCACAACTATTTTCTTGTTTTGCTATTACTGCTGACGACTATTTTTACAGCGTGTCAATCGGAGAAAGCGCAACTAAAAATCGAGAATCCTTTACCCGTTGAATTTGGAGATCCTTATATTCTAAAAGCGTCGGATGGCATGTACTACATGATTGGAACCGGCGGAGTAACAGATGGCTTTAAAATGTATTCGTCTGCCGATTTGAAATCGTGGAAAGACGAAGGCCGGATTTACCAGGGAAATACTTCCGACTCGTGGAATATTGCCAACTTTTGGGCACCTGAGTTGTATGAGGAAGATGGCAAATTTTATTTGCTGTTTAGTGCCGACTGGCGCGAGAATCCAACCAACGAATTAGAAAATTTCCGAATTGGAGTAGCAGTTGCCGATAATCCAACCGGACCGTATACCGATTTATATGATCGTCCGATTTTTGATCCGGGCTATCCGGTAATTGATGGAAATCTGTGGTTCGAAGATGATAAAGTATTTCTGTACTATTCGCGTTGCTGCTACAAAAATCCTGTTGAAAGCGAGGTAGCTGACTGGGCGCGCGAAAAAGGTATGTTCGACGAAATTGAAGAAAGCTGGGTTTACGGCGTTGAACTTCAACCTGATTTTTCGGGAATTGTCGGCGAACCAAAGTTGTTACTGCGTCCTCCGTTAAAAATGGACGATCAGCAAGCAGAGTGGGAGAGCCGCTCAGTAACCTCTGGCGAAGTAAACCGCCGATGGACCGAAGGATCGTACCTGTTTAAAAATGACGATATCTACTACATTATGTATTCGGCCAACTATTTTGGAGGCAAAAATTATGCGGTGGGTTATGCCACTTCCAAGTCGCCACTCGGGCCTTTCCAAAAAGCCGATAATAACCCGGTTTTACAAAAGAATGTAGAGCAGGGGGGAATTGTAACCGGCACCGGACACAACTCGATAACGGTAGCCCCTGACGGAAAAACCATGCTTTGTGTGTATCACGGAAGAACGTCAGAAACCGGCGACGAACGTGTTGTTTTTATCGATCCGATGGAAATTGATGCCAATGGAAAATTAATTGTTCATGGGCCAACCACAACACAAAAGTAGGCGAGTGAAAGTTTGAACCGATTAAGAAAACTAAGAAATTAAATCATATGAAGTACATTGTATTATTTGTTATTTGTGCGGGTTTGTTGTCGGTGAGTACGCAAGCACAGAAACGAGTTGGGAATAATCATAATCCGGTTTTTGAAGGCTGGTATGCCGATCCTGAAGGAATTGTGTTTGGCGATGAATACTGGATCTTTCCAACCTATTCGGCGCCCTATGACGAGCAGGTATTTTTAGATGCATTCTCGTCAAAGGACTTGGTGACGTGGAAAAAACACAAACGAATAATTGATACCGATGAAGTGAAATGGGCAAAAAGAGCCATGTGGGCACCGGCAATTATTGAAAAAGATGGAAAGTACTTTTTGTTTTTCGGCGCGAACGATATTCAAAGCGATGAGGAAGTAGGCGGAATTGGAGTTGGAGTTGCCGATGCTCCCGGAGGCCCCTATAAAGATTATCTCGGCAAACCGCTTATCGACAAATTTTACAACGGAGCACAACCCATCGACCAGTTTGTTTTTCACGATAAAGACGTTCAGTATTACATGATTTACGGTGGTTGGCGCCATTGCAATATTGCAAAAATGAAAGACGATTTTACCGGTTTTGTTCCTTTTGAGGATGGTAAGGTTTTTAAAGAAATTACACCTGAAAATTATGTGGAAGGCCCGTTTATGTTTATCCGCGATGGAAAGTATTATTTTATGTGGAGCGAAGGAGGCTGGACCGGCCCTGATTACAGTGTGGCTTATGCCATTGCTGATTCGCCTTTTGGCCCGTTTAAACGTATTGGAAAGATTCTGAAGCAAGATCCAAATGTGGCTACCGGTGCGGGACATCATTCAGTAATTCACGTTCCCGGAACCAACGAATATTACATCGTTTATCATCGGAGGCCGTTGAGTGAGACCGATGGAAATCACCGCGAAACCTGTATCGATCGAATGTATTTTGATGAGAATGGCCTGATAAAACCGGTGGAAATTACTTTCGAAGGTGTATCTGAAAGGACATTGAAGTAATCATGCTTATTATTTAAACCAACTAATATTTTAAAATGAAACAAGGATTAATAATTCTGATTTTAGCGCTGAGCACTTTAACGAGTGTTGCACAGTGGAAGCCGGCGGGCGACAAAATTAAAACCTCGTGGGCTGAAAAAATTGATGTAAATAATGTGTTGCCGGAATATCCGCGTCCGATAATGGAGCGTGCCGACTGGCAAAACCTGAATGGATTGTGGAATTATGCCATTACCGATGCCGGGCAAGCACAGCCAGCACAATTTGATGGTGAAATTCTAGTCCCTTTTGCAGTTGAATCGAGTCTGTCGGGTGTTCAGAAAACAGTTGGCGAAACAAAGGAATTATGGTACCAGCGCACTTTTACTGTTCCTTCGGCCTGGAAAGGTAAAAAAGTATTACTGCATTTTGGTGCTGTTGACTGGAAAGCCGAGGTTTGGATTAACGACATTAAAATAGGATCGCACAAAGGTGGTTACGATGCCTTTTCCTTTGATGTAACTCCGTTCATAACCAAGTCGGGAGAGCAAAATCTGGTGGTAAAAGTTTGGGATCCTTCAGACAGAGGTTACCAGCCTCGCGGAAAACAGGTGAGTCGCCCCGAAGGAATCTGGTACACTCCGGTTACCGGAATCTGGCAAACGGTGTGGCTCGAGCCTGTAAACGAAAAACATATTACCGATGTGGTTGCTATTCCGAATATCGACAATGGAAGCTTGAAAGTTGATGCCTCGGTTTGTGGTGCCACTTTTGGCGATGTTTATGAAGTAGTTCTGAAAGATGGAAATAACGTCGTGTCAAGTGGAAAAGCTGTTGCCGGACAATCGGTAGAACTGGCCGTTCCGCATGCAAAATTGTGGAGTCCCGAATCGCCATTTCTGTACGACCTGGAAGTAAAACTTATCAGCGATGGAAAAACTGTTGATGCTGTTGAAAGTTACACCGCCATGCGCAAAATTTCAAGCAAACGCGACGAAAATGGTATTGTGAGATTGCAACTGAATAACAAAGATTATTTCCAGTTTGGTCCGCTTGATCAGGGCTGGTGGCCCGACGGATTGTACACTGCTCCAACCGATGAGGCTTTGAAATACGATATTCAAAAAACCAAAGATTTTGGTTTTAACATGATCCGTAAACACGTAAAAGTTGAACCTGCCCGCTGGTACACCCATTGCGATGAACTGGGAATTTTAGTGTGGCAAGATATGCCAAACGGCGACCGTTCGCCACAATGGCAAAACCGTAAATATTTTGATGGAACAGAGAACAAACGTTCTCCGGAATCGGAAGCCAATTACCGTAACGAGTGGCAGGAGATTATGAACGAACACATGTCTTATCCGTCGGTAGTTTGCTGGGTGCCGTTTAACGAAGCATGGGGCCAATTTAAAACCGAGGAGATTGTGGAATGGACAAAAGCGCATGATCCAAGTCGTTTGGTTAATCCGGCAAGTGGCGGAAATCATTACCGTGTTGGCGATATGTTAGACTTGCACAATTATCCCGGACCGGAAATGTATTTGTATGATGGAAGCAGAGCTACTGTTTTGGGAGAGTATGGAGGAATTGGTTTGGCTCTTGAAGATCATTTATGGATGACCGACCGAAACTGGGGCTACGTTCAGTTTAAAAACTCAAAAGAAACTACCGACAAATACATAGAATACGCAGAGGAACTCTACAAAATGGCAAAGTCCGGTTTTTCTGCTGCAGTATATACGCAAACAACGGATGTAGAGGGTGAAGTAAATGGTTTAATGACCTACGACAGAAAGGTGATCAAACTGGATGAAAATCGTGTTCGTCAGATTAACCAAAAGGTGTGCAATGTTTTGAATGAAGAATAGTTTTTATAGGTTCAGTTTCGAATAGATTGGAATAGTCGATTCGTTTTAGTTAGAAATCAATTTGATTTGATCGGAATCTTCGGAATCTATTTCCGAAGATTCTTTTGTTTTATCATGCGGCAATTGAAATGTTTTTTGATCCCGAGCAAAATGTTTACTTGCGCTCACTCTCCACCGAAAAGACAAAACTATCGCCCCGGTAATATCCCAGGTTGAACTCGATCGGGCGTTTATTCTCGTCATACACCAACCGGCGTCGAAACAGAACGGGATCATCGTTCGGAATATTTAGCTTTTTGCACAAAAAAGGTGTCGCTTTTATGGCGCTTATTTCTTCGTAAGAAAGGGATGCTTTAACGTTGTATTTTTTTTCCAAAATCTCATACAGCGGATTCGTAAAATTTTCATCACTGCTGATGCCCAGTTCCGGATTAAAATAGGAGATGAAGTAAACAAATGGAAAGTCTTTTTTCCCGCGCAACCGTTCTAAAGTCAGTACTTGTTGGTCGGGCTCGAGGTTGAAAAAGGAACTCACTTCGTTGCTAGCCGTTTGCCAACTTATATGAAGTTCAAAATTCTGAACCTGAATTCCCAGTGCCTGCATTTCCTGCGAGAAACTATACCAGTTTTTTGCCCGTCCCGATATGCCTTTCGCAGCCACTTTTGTGCCATATCCCTTCTTTCTAACGAGCAATCCTTCGTAAACCAATTTGTTAATTGCCTGGCGTAAAGTATTTCTCGAAATATTAAGTTGTTTTGACAGGTCGACTTCGTTCGGAAGCAATTTCCCGTTTTGGTATTCTTCCCTTTGTATCATTTCCCGAAGAAGCGCTTCAGCTTGTATGTGCAGTGGCGTTTGACTTTTATGATCGATGTTCAACTTCATGTTTATACATTTATCTGTGCCCAAAGATAAGCTAAACACAATAAAATAAAATATATTCCTTTATATTTTAAGTTTTAGAAAATATGTATATGTTTGCACAAAAAATTAAATGTATGAACATATGGATTTAGCAATTGTAAGTTACTTGTTCATTTAAGGTCGTATAAAACGACGGAATGTGGTAACTTGTAGTTTTTAGGAAGTCAGCCATTTTAATCTAAACCAATATGTACAAATTGCTTAAATGTTTTCTGGGGATTCTATTTTTCTTGAATGGGAATGTTTCTGCTGAAGTTGTTTGGGAGATAGGAACAAACAACAATTCTTCGGCAGATCTTGCGCTCGGTCCGTCGGATTACAAGAATTTTTTGAGTAAGGATTTCGGGTATGAAGACCGTTATTATTTAGTTGGTAAATCATCTCCCAAAACTGATTTCCCATATGTGTTGCCGGGACCGGATGATAACTGGGGCGGAACCTGGGGAACAGCAGGCTGGCGTACGCACGAAATAAATATTTTGTTTGGCGTAAAAGACTTGCCTGCCGGAGAATGGAAATTGGTTATCGATCTGATTGATTCGAATCCGGATAAGTCGTTGGTGAAGGTTACAATAAACGATCAGTCGTCTAAATTTCTTCTAAAAGGAAAATCAAACGAATCGATCACCGGAATTGTGGATGAAGGTGCTGAAAATATTCTGGAAATCCCGTTTGATGAAGGAATCATAAAAAATGGAGGAAACTGTGTTACCATAACAATTTTGGAGGGGTCGTGGATTGTTTTTGATGCCTTAAGAATGGAAGGTCCAGATGGAATAGTTCTTTATGATAATAAAGCAGGTTTTGTTCGGAATGTGGAAGCTGCGGACTACGAAATAGTAAAAGGAGATACCAATTTTCAGCCGTTGCTGGTTGATGTTGAGCATCTTTCCGGTTCTCCTGTTTTAGAAGTGCTTTTAGATGATCAGGCTATTTACTCAACTCAGCTGGATACAGGGCGATACCAATTAGAAGTCCCCATGCCGGCTGTTTCAAAGGAAAAGCGAAGTAGTTATAAAATATTAATTGATGGTGATGTGGTTCAGTCGGGCGAGATAATGCGGGCACCGCAGCATTTACAAACATTGGCTGATTATGTCGATACAAGAATCGGCACAGCGCATTCGCGTTGGATGATTGCTCCCGGCCCGTGGATGCCTTTTAGTATGGTCAAAATGAGTCCCGACAATCAAAATTCGGGTTGGCAGGCCGGTTATCAGCCTACTTTCGAATCCATTGGTTGTTTTAGTCACATTCACGAATGGACAATGGCCGGATTGGGAATGATGCCTACCACCGGCAAACTTCAAATTAAGGTGGGCGACCAGTTTCAGCCTGATTCCGGCTATCGTTCGCGCATTGATAAAACGACCGAAGAATCGCCGCTGGGATATTACAGGGTCTATCTTTCAGATACAAAAATAGCAGCAGAAGTTACGGCTACCACACGCTGTAGTTTTCAGCGTTATACTTTCCCAAAGGAACAGGATGGGCGTGTGATGATCGATCTGCATATTCCTGCAGAATACGATTATTTACTGAAAAAGGTGGAAGTTATGCAGGTGGATGCAAACCGTATTGAAGGAAGAAGTCACCAGATATCGCCAAGGCCAACTGTTTGGAGTAACGACGCTGATCAGGAATACATAGTCAATTTTGTAATCGAGTTCGATCAGCCGATTAATAAAATTGGTGGTTGGAAAGACGACGAAATTTTCGACTCGAAAGTTATTTCCGGGAATGATTTGAAAGATGCCGGTGTATATGTGGAGTTCGATACAAAGAAATCGAATGTTGTACAGGTGCGATCCGGCATTTCGTTGGTAAGTATTGAAAATGCTGCAGAAAACCTTGAAACAGAAATCATCAAACCGTTTGGCTGGAGTTACGATGCGGTTGTGGAAAATCAAAAAGCTATTTGGAACAGCTATTTGTCGCGCATTCAGATAGAAACCGATAACCGTTTGGAAAAAGTTCGTTTTTACAGCAACTTTTATCGCTCAATGTGCCGAAATACCTGGAGCGATGTAAACGGCGAATGGATTGCACCGGACGAGACAAAACAAAAATTCTCGAATCCCAATCACCTGGCATTGGGCTGCGATGCGTTTTGGAATACCTTCTGGAATTTAAACCAGCTCTGGAACCTGGTAACGCCCGAGTGGTCGTCAAAATGGTTAAACTCGCAATTGGCTTTATATGACGTGAATGGCTGGCTGGCAAAAGGACCCGCAGGAATGGAATACATCCCGTTTATGGTTGCCGAGCACGAAATTCCGCAAATGGTGTCGGCATGGCAAATGGGGATTCGCGATTTCGATTCAGAAAAAGCTTTTGAAGCGATGAAAAAAATGCAAACTACACCTGCAACACAAGTCGCCGGTGGCTTTGCCGGAAACCGCGATCTTGTGGCATATCTGAAATATAAATATGTGCCTTCCGACTTAGGGCGATTCTCCAATACTTTGGAATATTCGTATGACGATTGGTGCCTGGGGCAGTTTGCAAAAGCTTTAGGGAAAGAAAAGGATTACCAGGTTTTTAGCGACCGTGGCAGCTGGTGGAAAAACGCTTTCAATACCGGAACCGGTTATGCGCAAATGCGGGATAGCACGGGCGATTTTGAAGACCCGTTTGATCCGTTTCAAACCGGTCGTAATCATCATTATGTAGAAGGAAATGCGTGGCAGTTGAGTTACTTCGTGCCACAAGATGTGCCTGAATTGGCAAAACTTATTGGTGCCGACAAATTTGTTGAACGTCTAAATTGGGGCTTCAAAGCGAGCGAACTTTTGCGATACAATGCGCCAAACGATCAGTATTGGGATTATCCGGTGGTTCAGGGTAATCAGCAATCGATGCACTTTGCATTTCTTTTTAACTGGGTCGGAAAACCTTGGTTAACTCAGCATTGGAGCCGTTCGATTATCGAAAAATATTATGGAACGGGTACCGCAAATGCTTATCTGGGCGACGAAGATCAGGGACAAATGAGTGCCTGGTTGGTAATGGCTTCCATTGGCTTGTTTCAAACTGATGGAGGTTGCAGAGCAGAGCCAGTATACGAAATTGCCAGTCCTTTGTACGAAAAGATAGTTATTGATCTGGGCGAATGTTATGGCCGGGGGCAGAAGTTCGAAATCACCGCAAAAAATGCATCCCGAGAAAATAAGTATGTACAAAGTGCCCGACTGAATGGAAAAGTCTTAAACAGCTTTTTATTTCCGGCTTCCGAATTATTAAAAGGTGGTCAACTGGAACTGGAAATGGGAGACCAACCGAACAAAAACTGGGGAGTATCAGAAAACAACTAACATAAATAAAATGAAACGAACATTATTCTTTATCCTTGCCGTTTTGGTGCTTATTTCTTGTCAGAATTCTGAAAAGAGCTTAAAGCAAAATTGTCGGCACAACTACAAAAAAACGAGTCAATTCTTTACACAAAAGAAAAAGCGCTTGAAATTGTTAAAACAGGTTTTAATGCCGGAGACGGGTACGCTGAAGTGTGGATCAGAGATTACAATACGTTTATTGAACTGGCAGCACAGGTTTATCCGGCTGATGAGTTGAAAAAGAACCTGCTCGTATTTTTCAGGATGCAGGGAGAAGATGGAAATATCATCGATGGGTTCACCCCAAGAAAGGATACGATTATTCGTGAGGACTTTATATACACAGAGCGGGAGCCTCGCTATGCCGGTCATAAAAACACGGTTGAAACGGATCAGGAATCATCGCTTGTTCAGGCTGTTTATAAGTACGTTCGGGCAACCGGCGATCGGTCGATATTAAACGAGCTGATTGCGGGAAAGACAGTTGCTGAGCGTATGGATTGGGCGATGGAGTTCTTGAAAGAACAGCGCTATTCAGAAAAATATGGATTGTTATGGGGTGCCACTACTGTGGATTGGGGAGACGTTCAACCCGAGCATAGTTGGGGAGTAGATCTGGATGAAAATACCCACCGCGCAATTGATATTTACGACAACGCGATGATGATTATTGCGTTGAACAACCTGATAGAAATGGTGCCGGACTTAGCCGATAAATGGGCTCCTTTTCGTGAGCAACTTATGGCAAATTGCCGCAAGCATTTATGGAACAATGAAAAGCAGCAGTTTATTCCTCATATCTATTTAGAAGGTTCTCCGTTTCCGGCAGACTTTGACGAGAGTGCCATCTATTATTTTGGCGGAACCGCAGTGGCTATTGAGGCCGGTTTACTGTCGAAAGAAGAAATAAAAGTATCGCTTAACGAAATGATTTCGAGGGTTGAACAGGCTGGAGCGGCTTCCATTGGACTTACTTTGTACCCTGTTTATCCCGATGGCTTTTTCAAAAATCCGGGAATGAAAGCGTATAGTTACCAGAACGGTGGAGACTGGACCTGGTTTGGAGCACGCATGGTGCAGCAATTGGTTGCCAACGGTTTTTATAGCGAGGCCTACGAGCAGCTTTTGCCAATGACCCAACGAGTGTTGGAAAATGAAGGTTTTTACGAATGGTACACCGTAAAGAATGAGCCCCGCGGATCAGGAACTTTCCGTGGCTCGGCAGGTGTGCTTTTTACCGCAATTACGAACCTTGAAAAATCAGTAAACAAATAATTTACAAGTTTAACATGAAGAAAATTACCCTTTTAGTATCGATCATTACGCTATCGGCAAGCTTTGTTTTCGGGCAAGAGCTAACAAAATATGTCGATCCAAATATCGGAACTGCCCATTCGCGATGGTTCTTTTACACGCCGGCAGCGGTGCCCTTCGGTATGGCAAAACTGGCTCCCTCAACCAATGCCCATTACGGAAATGAGCAGGGCTGGGAAGCCGTTGGTTACGATGATCGCGATAGTTCAATCGAAGGATTTGCTAATTTACACGAGTTTCAGGTGGGCGGAATTGTTTTTGCGCCAACTGTAGGCGAACTCCAAACTGTTCCTGGTGATCTTGAGAATCCTGACGTCGGATATCGCTCACGTTTCGATCGTAAAAATGAATATGCAACAGCCGGTTATTATTCGGTTTGGCTCGACGATTATAAAGTTAAAGCCGAATTGACTGCCACAAAACGTATTGGATTTCACCGTTATACTTTTCCTGAAACAGAGTCGGCGAATATTCTTTTTGATATTGGCAACCAGCAGGGTGAAAGCGGAAAAGTAAAAGATGCTGAAGCTGTTATTACTGAAGATGGACGAATTGAAGGTTATGTGATTACCGAACCTGAGTACGTAAAAAAGTACCAAAAAGGTGCCGACGTTAAAATGTATTTTTCGGCTGTTTTAGATAAAAAACCAACAGCATACGGAACTTTTAAAGGAACTGATTTTTTCAGAAACGAAAAGAAGATAAATGGTGTAGGAGCCGGAGTTTTTCTTACATTTTCAACTAAAGAAAATGAAGCGATTACCATTAAAGTTGGTTTGTCGTATACTTCTGTTGAAAATGCTAAGCTTAACCTTGAAACGGAGGCAAAGAATCTGACTTTTGAAAAGGCAAAAAAAGCCAGCTTGAAAACCTGGGAAGATTACCTGGGCCGTATTACTGTTGAAGGAAATAATGAAACTGATAAAGTGAAATTTTACACCGGACTTTTCCATGCTCTTTTAGGGCGCGGTTTGGCCAGCGATGTGAATGGTGCCTATCCGAAAAATAATGGTGAAGTGGGACAAATTGAACTGGACGGAAAGGGAAATCCAATTCATAACCACTATAATACCGATGCGATTTGGGGCGCTTTCTGGAACCTGACACAATTGTGGGCCATTGCTTATCCTGAATATTATTCCGACTGGATTCAGAGTCAGTTGCTGGTATATAAAGATGCCGGCTGGCTGGGTGATGGAATTGCATGTAGCAAATATGTTTCGGGTGTGGGAACCAACTTTAACAGCCTGGCAATTGCTGCAGCATACAATTGCGGAATTCGCGATTTTGATGTGGAACTGGGTTACGAAGCCGCGTTGAAAAACGAAATTGAGTGGAAAGGCCGTATTGAAGGAGCCGGAAAAATGGATGTCCGGCAGTTTGTGGAGCGCGGTTACAGTCCGTACGACGAGCGTTATGCCTGGATAACCGTTGACGAAGGATCCGGATTTTCGGCCTCGCACACGTTGGAGTATTCATTCAGTAGTTTTGCAGTGGCTCAATATGCCAAACATCTTGGCAAAACCGACGATTATAAATTGTTATCCCGCCTGTCTGGTGGCTGGAAATTGTTATTTGATGAAGAAACAAAACTGATCAGGCCCAGAGATATCGATGGTAATTTTATCGAAAATTTTGATCCCCTGGCACCATGGATTGGCTTTCAGGAAGGGAATGCCATTCAGTACACTTTTTATGTGCCGCATCAGCCCGAAGAGTTGGTGAAAAAGCTGGGACGGGAAACCTTTAATAATCGTCTGGACAGCATTTTCATCGCATCGCAGAAAAACATCTTTGGCGGCGGAAAAGAGGTGGATGCATTTGCCGGTTTGAAAGCTTTATACAATCACGGAAATCAACCGAATTTGCATATCTCCTGGATGTTTAACTTTTCGGGCAGACCCGACCTGACACAAAAATGGGTGCGTGCCATTTGCGACGAATTTTACGGAACGGAAGGGATTCATGGCTATGGTTACGGACAGGATGAAGACCAGGGGCAGCTTGGTGCCTGGTATGTAATGGCCGGAATTGGCCTGTTTGATGTAAAAGGACTTACTGCTCCCGATCCTGAAATGCAGATTGGCAGCCCGTTGTTTGATAAAATAACCATCCAGCTTAACCCGGATTATTACAAAGGAAAGCAGTTTATTATTGAAACAGAAAATAACTCGAAAGACAATTTTTATGTGCAAAAGATTGAGTTGATTGGAGAGGTTCAAAATTCGCCTTTTGTCAAGTTTCAGGATATTGTAAATGGCGGTAAACTTAAACTGAATATGTCAGGAACGCCAAAAATCAATCAGTAATTAGTTAAACTCAAATCTCTGTTTGCGACGTGGTTCGCGCAAAAATTTAATTAGATGATGGAAAAACGGAAAACAACACAGTTTTTGATGCCTGTTGAAAAGGATGGTGTGGTGGTGAATGGCTACGATATTTATCCCTCATTAAAATTGGGAAGCGATGTAATTTCAACCGATATATCAGAACTTGCCGAAAAAATAAAGGGAGAGAACACAATTATTATCGATGGTTATGTTGGAGTTGACTTCGAAAACTTCAGGTCGTTTTTAACTGATGCACTCATCGCATTGGGAAAAACAACAAACTGGGTAAATGTGGATACTGCCTTAAAAACGGAAAGTGAAATCGAAAAGCTGATTTCTCCTTTTATGGGCGACGAAGATTCTATATTCGGAACACGAGCAAATATTATTCTGGAGGATTATTTTGATTTAGATAAACTCAAAAATATAACAGCTGAAGCAAACGCAGATATTAACCTGATTTATGGCGCCGGAGCATCACTAGCCGGTTGGAATGGGAAGCTGTTATACATCGATTTGCCCAAAAACGAACTGCAGTTTCGGGCACGTGCCGGTAGCATTATGAACCTGGGAGCCAGCCAGTGTTTCGACATGAAAAAGATGTACAAACGGTACTATTTTGTCGACTGGATTGTGCTCAATAAACACAAAAAGGAAATTTTAAATGCCATTGATGTGATCATAGATGGCCAGCATGAGGAGGTATTTACATGGATGGACGGCGAAAATTTGCGTGCAGGATTGAAGACTATGGGCGAGAACTTTTTCCGTGTACGGCCGTGGTTTGAACCCGGTGTTTGGGGAGGAAACTGGATTAAAGAAAACATCGAAGGTTTAAATTCGGATGTGCCCAATTATGCCTGGTCGTTTGAATTGATTACGCCCGAAAATGGTATTGTGTTTGAAAGTTCACGAAAACTACTGGAAGTGTCTTTTGATTTCCTAATGTTTGGCGAGGGCGAAGCAGTTATGGGAACAGCCGATCATACAAAATATGGCGATGAGTTTCCCTTACGTTTCGATTTTCTGGACACTTTCGATGGCGGAAATCTGTCAGTGCAGTGTCATCCGCGCCCTGAGTATTGTAAAGAGCACTTTGGCGAAGACATCACGCAGGAAGAAACCTACTATATTCTTGACCGAAAAAATGATGCTTCAGTGTATATCGGATTTCAGGAGGACATTGAACCAACAAAATTTGAAACCGCTCTGTGGGATAGTTTCAACTCAAATACTGCACTTGATATCACAAAGTACGTGCAGGTTTTTCCGGCAAAGAAACATGATCTTTTCCTGATTCCTCCGGGAACCATCCACGGATCGGGTATCGATAATCTGGTACTGGAGATCAGCACAACGCCCTACATTTTCACCTTTAAAATGTACGATTGGGTGCGCCCTGATTTAGATGGAAACCCGCGTCCGCTAAATATCGAACATGGAATGAAAAACCTTTATTTCGACCGAAAAGGGGAGAAGGTGAAAAAAGAACTGATTTCGGAGCCTATATTGATTAAGGAAGCTGAAGACTGGAAATTGTACGAACTGCCAACGCACGAAAAACACAGTTATCGCGTTCAGCGTTATCATTTTTCTTCGGAAATTGAAATTGAAACAGGAGGAAAATTTAATGTACTGAGCCTGGTTGAAGGTACATCTGTTACTGTTAAATCAGCAAACGGAATGGAAGATACGTTTAAATTTGCTGAGACTTTTGTAGTTCCTGCAGCAGCAAAAAGTTACAAGGTTCGTAATCATTCGGAGGAGGAAGCAATGATCGTTGTGGCATTTATGAAATAATGGAAAGCAATATGATGTACGCAGTTGGAGTAGATATTGGTGGGAGTCACATTAGCTCTGTAGTGGTTGATGTGAATTCAGGGAACATGCTAAAAAATAGTCTGACCGAGGTTAAAGTCGACAATCAAGCTACAGCCGATGAGATTCTGGATAAATGGGCAGCTGCAATCAGTGAGTCCATAATGTCAATCGACAGAGACAAGTTGGTTGGAATTGGCCTTGCCGTGCCAGGTCCGTTTGATTATAAAAATGGTGTTGCCTTATTAAAGAACGTTGCAAAATACGACAGCCTATACGGAATTAATGTGGGCGACGAACTCAAAAAACGTTTGGATTTGCCCTCGGATTTTCCTTTTCGCTATTCCAACGATGCGCTATCGTTTGCTGTTGGCGAATGCTGGAGCAGCCAAGCTGCAAACTATAAAAATGTGGTGGCTATTACACTGGGTACCGGATTCGGCTCCGCTTTTTTAAGCAACGGCGTTCCTGTTATTGAAGGCGATCGCGTACCGGAATCGGGATATGTTTACCATATTCCCTACAAAAATGGAATTGCCGATGATTATTTTTCAACACGCTGGTTTCTTGGTGAATATAAAACCAGAACCGGAATCGGCTGCAGTGGTGTAAAAGAGATTGCTGACCGTGTAAGTAACGATGAGGCTGCGAAGATGCTTTTTGATGATTTCGGAAGCAATCTGGCAAACTTCCTTGTTCCTGTTCTCGCTACTTTTGATGCTGATTGTTTGGTAATCGGCGGAAATATTTCGCGGGCTTATCCATTATTTAGTGCTGCATTTCACCGTGTTTTGAATGAACAGAATTTGGAGATTGAAACAATGGTTTCGGAGTTAATGGAGTCGGCGGCAATGGTAGGAAGTGCCCGGCTTTTGGATGAAGACTTTTGGACAAAAATGGAGCCTTTGGTGGCTAAAATCTAACGATCAATAGACTCATGAGCAAAAAATCGAATTTAGCCGTACTACCGGTTTTGTTTAGCTTCTTTATCATGGGCTTTGCCGATGTGGTGGGCATTTCATCCAGCTACGTAAAGCAGGATTTTGGATTGAGTGATTCGCTGGCCAACCTTTTACCTATGATGGTTTTTTTGTGGTTTGCCGTGTTTTCGGTTCCAACAGGTGTGTTAATGAACAAGTTGGGGCGGAAAAATACTGTACTACTTAGTATTGTTGTAACGCTGGTCGCACTGTTGGTGCCATTGGCAACTTACAGTTATTCGATGGTTTTGATTGCCTTTGCCTTGCTCGGTATTGGTAACACTATTTTGCAGGTGGCCTTAAATCCGCTGTTAACCAACGTAGTTAGCGGCGAGAAATTAACCAGTAGTTTAACGCTTGGCCAGTTTGTAAAAGCAATTGCTTCGTTCATCGGGCCCATTGTTGCAGGTGTGGCATCAGGCACATTTGGTAACTGGAAACTTATATTTCCTTTTTTTGCGGCGATCACTTTATTATCCGGATTGTGGCTTTTATTGGCCCCGATACAAAAAGAACAATCAAACAGTGAAACGGCCGGTTTTGCAGCAAGTTTCAAATTATTGAAAGACCCGGTAGTGCTAAGTTTCTTTTTTGCAATTGTGGTACTAGTGGGAATCGATGTTGGTTTGAATGTCACTTTCCCAAAGTTTTTAATGGAGCGTACTGTAATGCCGTTGGAAAAAGCAGGATTGGCCACAAGTTTATATTTCGCTGCGCGAACTATCGGTACTTTTATCGGTGCCATTTTACTGATGAAATATTCTGGCCGGTTATTCTATATTGGGAGTGCTGTTTTAGGAATTGTGGCGCTGGTTGTTATGGTTGCTATTCCCGGTCCGGTTTCGTTGATGTATGTAATGATATTTTGTTCCGGACTGGCAGTTGCCAATGTGTTCTCCATTGTTTTCTCGGCTGCTTTGCGCCGTAAACCGGAGTACGCAAACGAAGTTTCAGGCTTGCTGATTATGGGTGTTGCCGGTGGTGCGATAGTTCCTCCAATTATGGGGCTGGTATCCGATGCCGCCGGACAAACCGGGGCAATGGTTGTTGTGCTTTTGTTGTTTGTTTATCTTTTGATAAACGCGTTAAAAATGAAATAGCGAAGGCTGCCGGAGTTATTATTTGGAGTTGATAAACAGGTCGATAAAAAGCAGGGCGAGGAAACCGTATTCCGTTAAATTCTTCTTAATGAATTTACTTGCTTTGCTTAAATGATCTTCAACTGTTTTTATCGAAATTCCAAGTTCTGCAGCAATTGTTTTATTCGCTAAACCTTGTTCTTTGCTTAGCTGATATATTTTTTTTCGTTGCGGAGGTAGTTGTTCTACCAGATCATTCAATTTGTCGGATAACTGGTTGTAGTTGAACTGCGATTCAGTATCGATGCTATTTGTTATTGATTTGTGTTTCAGGTCTTCCAGGTAGTCTTTTTCTGACAGCTTTTTACGAAAAACTGATACGATGGTGTTTTTAGCCACCGTAAATAAGTACGCGTCAAGATTTGAGTCTTTCTTTAGTTTTTTGCGGTTCACCCAAACATTAACAAATACTTCCTGAACGATGTCGAGAACTTCTGATTCCGATTTTAAGTAAGCCATGGCAAAGCGATATAACCGCGGGCTATACTCGGCATACAAATCGTTAATAGCGGTTTTGTCGCCATCAATAAATCGATTAATTAGTTTCTCGTTATTCATCTGTCCCAGTTCGCAAGAATGCACAAATCTATAAAATGTTTTTAGATTCTGGCTGAACGAAAAGAGGGAGTCAAATTCAGCTGGAAATAAAATTTAAAAAAATGTAAAAGCGAAGCAGGGGTTTTTTATACTTTACGCGTTTAACGAGTGACTACAAAATTATATGAAAGAATATTACAAGAAATATCTCGAAAACAATTGCTCGGAGGAGGAGTTTCAGCAGTTTGTTGAATTGTTTGTAAAGCCGGACAGCAAGTTGGTTTTGGATGCCCAGATGAAAGAGCATTGGAAACTTACAAAAGCACAGGAAACTGAAACCCCTGATTTAACGGATACCCTGCATAAAATACATTACGAAATAAATAACCAGGAACCACGAACAAGCAAAACCCGAAAATTAGTAAGCTATTTAACCCGGGCCGCTGCTGTTCTTTTCATTCCACTGGCTATTACTTTATTTTTTACCCTCGATAAAGCGGATATTAAAACGGAGTTACAAACAGTATCAACGCCGCTTGCTTCAAAAACCTATTTTGTTTTGCCCGATGGCTCAGAAGTTTGGTTGAATTCAGGTTCAACTTTGTCATATCCGCAGAAATTCGATGGTAAAACACGTTTGGTGCAATTGAGTGGAGAAGCCTATTTTGATGTTCAGAAAAGTGAAACACCTTTTGAAGTTGAGACAGATAATGTGAAGGTGAATGTGTTGGGTACGGCTTTTAATGTAATGAGCTATTCCGGAACCAATCCGGAAGTAACATTAGAAAGAGGAAAAGTACAATTGGTTTCAAACTCCGGCGAACAACAAGTTTTGGTGCCAGGTGAGCACGCGGTAATTAATTCAGCAAATTCAACCATACAGGTACAAAAAGTAGATACCGAAATTTATTCGTCGTGGGTAAATAACAAGTTGATATTCAGAAATGAATCATTGAAAGATGTTGTTGAGCGTTTGGAGCGGTGGTACAATATTTCAATTGAAATTGATGACGACTACATTTCGGATAAAAAACTTACAGCGACCATAGAGTATGAATCGATTACAGAAGTGATGGATCTGTTGGAAATAACAATGTCGTTAAAATATGAATACAAAAAGAATGAAAGGAAACTGATTATAAAACCTATAAAATAAATGATATGCCTATGAAATAAACCAGTAAAGCGAACCTCCAAATATGAAGAAGTGGAGAAGCCACCAACTTCCCCACCTCTGAAAAATAATTATCAAAATTATTAATCTTAATACGTCAAATCTATGAAAAAAAAGAGATTGAAGGAAATCCCTTTGTGGAGTTTCTTCTTAAAACTTTTAAGACTTATGAAAGTAACTTTGTTTTTGTTATGTATTAGTGTTTTTTCGGTAATGGCTAAAGAAAGCTATTCGCAGATAACAAGGTTGTCTGTTGAGTTGAAAAACACGGATATCAAAACTGTCCTTGAGGAAATTGAGAGTCAAAGCGAGTTTCATTTTTTCTACTCCGAGGATGTAATCGATGCAGAGCGGAAAGTGTCAGTTAATTTTAGGAATACTGACATCGAAAAAATTCTAACTGAAATATTTTACAACAGCGGTGTTGAGTATAAAATTGTTGGCCGGCAGGTAGCCTTATTTAAAGGCGAGTTTGATGATGCAAACTTACCGGCAGTGCAACAAGCTGTAAGCGGAACAGTTACCGGAGCTGATGGTCAGCCAATACCGGGAGTTACCGTGTTTGTTAAAGGCACTACCCAGGGAACGGTTACCGATATTGATGGAAATTTCCAAATAGGTAATGTTGGTCCTGATGCTGTTCTGTCTTTCTCATTTGTTGGGATGCTTTCGCAGGAAGTTGTTGTGGGTAACCAAAGCAATATTTCGGTAGTGATGCAGGAAGATGCGATTGGTATCGAGGAAGTTGTGGTAATTGGTTACGGTACCATGCAAAAGAAAAACCTGATTGGTTCTGTTGATCAGGTAAACTCAGATTTAATTGAAGATCGTCCGGTAGGAAATGCTGTTCAGGCTTTGCAGGGAGCTTCGGCAAACCTTGTAATTCAGCAACGAAGCATGAACCCGAACGATAATAGCATGAATATTAACATTCGTGGTGTAAGTACCATGAATAACAATAACCCATTGGTAGTAATCGACGGAATGATTACTGAAATGGGAAGTTTAAATAACCTGAACCCGGCGGATATTGAAAATGTATCGGTTTTGAAAGATGCCGGTAGTGCTGCCATTTATGGTTCGCGTTCGTCGAACGGAGTAATTTTGGTAACAACCAAAAAAGGTGCAAAAAGCGATAAACCTACCGTTCGTGTAAGTACAATGACCGGTTTTCAGGATCCGGATGTATTGTTTTCGCCCGTAAAAGGATACGAAAATGCCTTGCTGAAAAATCAGGCTTTAATAAATGTTGGTTCTTCGCCACAATATACTCCTGCCGAAATCAGGGATCTTCAGGAGAACGGCGACGGACAGTGGTTCTTAGATGGAATCCTGCAAACAGCATTACAACAAAATTACAATGCCAGCATTTCAGGTGGTAACGAAACTTCTACTTACATGGTTTCTGCAGGTTATTATAACCAGGAAAGCAACTTTGTTGGCAGTTTCGGAATTGAGCGTTACAACTTCAGAACCAACCTGGTAAGCCAATATGGCAAATTGAAATTGAGTGCTTTAATGGCGTTTAACCGCACCATGCAGAAAGCGCCAAATGCGAGCACCGGATTCCTTATTGTTGATGGTTCTCGTATTCCGCCTTACTACACTTATCAGATGCAAGCCGACAATGGCAAGTACCTGATTAACGATGTGCTTTCGCAGTTTAACCCGCTGGGACAATTGGAAGCCGGAGGCTTTCAGAAAAAAGACGACGATAATTTCCTTGGTAGTCTGAATGCTGAACTGGATTTGGCAAAAGGGTTAAAAGCAAAGGGTATGATTGGTCTCGATTTAGGTGCAAACCACCGTTTTATCAGAGGATTGGAAGTTCCGTTCTACTCAAGCCCGACTGCTGAAAAACCAAGTTCGTATGCCAATGATACCCGACCTACCGAAGATTACAACGAAAAAAGGTATATTCTGAATACACAGTTTTTGTTGGATTACAACCAAACTTTCAACGAAGACCATAATGTTTCAGGTTTGATCGGTGTTTCTAACGAATCCTACACGCGTCAGGCCAACGAAATAAAAATGAAATATACCGACCGCGATCTTGGTCTTCCTGAATCGGAAACCGAAATCGATCCTTCGAGCTACAACACACCGGCACAAACACAGGAACGCAGTATTTACTCCATTTTTGGTCGTGCAGGTTATAACTACAAAGACAAATATTACGGAGAATTCAGTTTCCGTTACGACGGTTCTTCAAAATTTGCTGAAGATTACCGCTGGGGATTCTTCCCATCGTTTACTGCCGGATGGCGTTTGTCTGAAGAAAGTTTCATGGACAATTACAAAAGCAATATTGGCGACCTGAAATTACGTGGTTCGTACGGTGTGCTTGGTAACCAGAATGTTGACGATTACTCGTATTTTACAACCTACACGGTTTACAACAACGTTTATGGGTTCAATAATGAAGCTGTTTCAGGAACCGGATTCGACTTTGGAAACAGTATGTTACAGTGGGAGCAATCGGCCAACTTTAACATTGGTGCCGACGCTACATTCTTCGATTATAAACTATCGGTTTCATTGGATTACTTCAATAAACTTACTTCTCAAATCCTGTTAACTCCGGTTGTGCCTTCGGTATTTGGTGGCGCAGTTGCAAAAGAAAATGCAGGAGAAATGAGAAACCAGGGTTGGGAAGCTACCATCAACTACCATGCAAAAACAGGAGCGGTTGACCACAACGTTCGTTTAAACGTGGCCGACGCCAAAAACGAAGTAGTTGACTTTGGCGGCAACGAACAAATTGATTCGAACGACCAGTTGCGTAAATTAATTCGCGAAGGTGAAGCTTTGGGCTCGTACTTTGGTTATAAAACCGATGGTTATTTTGGCAGCTACCAGGAAATTGAAAACAGTGCATTGCCAATTGGAGCAACTGTTGAGCCGGGTGATGTAAAATATGTAGACTCGAATAACGACGGCGTTATCGACGACAAAGATCGCCAGGTTTTAGGAAACGCATTCCCGCGTTATACTTTTGGTTTGAACTACGATGTTAAGTGGAAAGGATTTGATCTTGGCGTATTAATTCAGGGTGTAGGTAAACGCGATATGTTCCTGCGTGGTGAGCTTGTTGAGCCTTTCCATGCCAATTACTCGTACGTAATGTACCAGCACCAGTTAGATTTCTGGACACCGGTAAATCCTGATGCGGAATGGCCACGATTGTCGGCTCCCGGATCATCATCTAACCAGAATAACTGGGGTAGAGCTTCTGATATTTATATTTTCAATGCGGCTTACATACGCTTGAAAAACATCCAGCTGGGTTATACTTTGCCTAAAGAATTGACTACAAAAGTGGGTGTTCAAAAACTTCGTTTGAGTGTAAATGCACAGAATCTGTTCACACTTTCAAATGTTTCTTTTATCGATCCTGAATCGACAGAGTTTGGAAGTAATATGGGAGGAACCGGAGGAACCGGAGCAAACAGCGGCCGGAATTATCCTACGCTTAGTACTACGGTTTTGGTTTAGAATTAGAATTTTAAAATTAAATGACATGAAGATGAAATTTCTAAAATATAGTGCTGGCGTTGCAAGTTTAATTTTAATGCTACTTACTTCTTGTAACGATTTGGATTTGGCACCAACAAATAAGTTTACAGAAGCCAACTACTGGACATCGCCCGAAAAAGCCAATATGGTTTTGAATATGGCATACAGTCAGATGTATAATTCGGGTTATTTCTTCTCTACCGAAGCGCTCAGCGATAACATTTATGAAGGTCGTGGTTCAAGTTCGGAGAAGATCATTTCTTCGGGACAGGCCGATGCTTCAAACAATCATTTTGCCAACGAATGGAGAGACTGTTATGGAGGAATTAAAACCTGCCATACTTTTCTCGAAAATGTTGACCGGGTGGAAGGAATGGATGAAGACCTGAAAGCAAGAATGAATGCCGAGGCTCGTTTTATCCGTGCTTATCTGTATTTCCGTTTAACTACCTGGTACGGCGACGTTCCGTTGTTCGAAACCGATATTACATTGGACGAATCGAAAGAAATTGCACGTACTTCGCACGAAGAAGTGCTGGCATTTGTACGCAGCGAACTTGATGCCGTTATCGGTATTCTTCCAACAAACGATGAATACAGCGAAGAAGATAAGGGTAGAATTACTGCCGGAGCAGCAGTGGCACTAAAAGCCAGAACCTACTTATACAGTAACGACTGGCAAAATGTGGTAAGCACCTGCGAGGAATTGATCAATTCTGATCAGTATGGTTCATACAGTTTGTTCCCTTCGTACGAAGGTATTTTCCTTCCTGAAAATGAATACAACGATGAAGTAATCCTCGATTTGGGTTATGTACCGTCGTTGCGCACCTGGGGAGAATATTTTGATTACGCACCGCTTTCAGTGGGAGCACGTGTAAATCAAATGGCACCAACACAGGAATTGGTTGACGATTACCTGATGATGAACGGAAGAACCATTGACGATGCAAACTCGGGATACGATGAGAACGATCCGTATGTTCGTCGCGACCCACGTTTAACAGCAACTGTAGTTTATCACGAATTCCCATGGAAATTACCTGACGGAACAACTCAGACCATTTACATTAAACCGGGTACTGCACCTGATGAATCTGCCGAGGTGGATGAATACAAAGGTCAGGGTACCAACTCTACATCAACAGGTTATTACATGCGTAAGTACTACGATCCACAGTCGTTGGCATCGTTTACTTCGGGCCTGAATTTGATTTTGATTCGTTATGCCGACGTGCTGTTAATGTACGCCGAAGCTAAAAACGAACTGAACCAAATGGATGAAAATGTATGGAACAGTACAGTTAAAGCTTTGCGAGAGCGTGCCGGATTTACCGATGCAAGTGCCTTAGATTTTGATGCGTCGTTGAGCAGTTCTGATTTGCGCGAAATCATTCGCCGCGAACGTCGTGTTGAATTGGCTTTGGAAGGTTTACGAATCTTTGATATTCGTCGTTGGGGAACTGCTGAAACTGTTTTGGATGGAAATCCACACGGTGCACAGTATGGCGATCCAAGTATCGACAACGGTTATATCAGGCTCGATGTACGTTCATTTAATCCTGCAAGAGATTATTTATGGGCGGTTCCGCAGTCGCAAAAAGATTTAAATCCAAATCTTGGTCAAAACCCAGGCTATTAATTTAAGTGAATCAAAAAATGAACAATAAACACAAACATATATCGATTATGAAAACACTAATTATAAAATTAACTATCATAACTTCTTTGCTTATCGCCTTTGTAGGATGTGAAGACGACGAACTAAGAGATACTCGCGTAACTGCCGTACAAACATTGTACGAACCAGCCGAGAATGCATCAATTGTATTACAAACTTCTGCTTCGGCAGCGGTATATTTCGAATGGGAGCCTGCAAAAGCTGAAGACAGCGGAATGGTACTTTACGAAGTGGCTTTTGATGTTGAAGGCGGCGATTTCTCGGAACCGATTTACCGAATGGCTTCGGATAATAACGGCGGTTATAACCACGCTACAATTTCGCACAAACAATTGAATAAAATTGGTGCATTAGCCGGTCTCGGTTCTGCCGAAACAGGCAAAATCATCTGGACTGTTTTCTCTTCAAAAGGAATTAACGATTTGAAAGGTGAGGAAGTAAGAACAATGGAAATTACCCGTTTGGCAGGTTTCGCTGATGTTCCTGTTGATGTTTACATTACAGGTGCCGGATCAGAAGGTGGTAGCGACTTGACTAGTGCCAGCATTATGAAAGGAATTGCTCCGGGTGAATTTGAAATTTACACTCAACTTACTGCCGGCGAAGCGTACTACTTTACCGATGGAAACGCAGGCGATACTCGTCAGTTTTACATTGATAACGGCGTAATTAAAGAAGGTGCATCAACAAGTACTGTTGAAAATACATCGGTTTACCGTATCAATATCGATTTCAACGTTGGTTCTGTAGTAATGACTGAAATCGTTGACTTCCAGTTGCACTTTGCGCCAACCGACGAATTCTTATATTCATTGGAGTACCAGGGGGGCGGTATCTTTAAAGCCAGCAACCAACCGCTTGAATTCAAGCAGGAAGGTTGGGGACGCGATGAGCGTTATAAATTCAGAATGACCATTAAAGATGCAGACGGAAACGATGCCTACGAATGGTGGGGTACGCTGAATGCAACTGACGGACGTCCGACAGGAAATGAGGAATACTACTACATGACTGAAGTTCCTGAATCGAGATGGGACGACAAGTGGAAATTCGATGGAATTATGGATATGGCCTACATCGATGTAATTGCCTATTTCTGGGCCGAAGGACCATACACACACAATGTTATTAAAGTTGGAGATCAATAGTTTTTAGTTTAGTTAAAACTGAGGCAGGAATGTCCTGTCTCAGTTTATTTTTTAGAAGTTGAAGTATGAATAAAGGAATTATATTTTTAGCTATAATTGGCCTGTTTATTTTTCAGGCATGCGGGAAGGATGAAGTTGATCCGGAAAATGTAGGAGAAGAAACTGCAATAAACTGGGCTGCGGCTGCCGATAGCAGTAGCTCGTCGTTTATTTATTCATACTGGAATCCTGCCGGTGCCTATTTTTATAAAAACAATTCGAACAACCCCGAATTTACTTACTGGCCGCAGGCACATGCTTTGGATGTTGCAATCGATGCTTACGAAAGAACGGGTGATAATTTGTACTTCACTACAATAAACGATTGGTACGAAGGTGTAAAAGCCAAAAACGGCAACACGTTTTTAAACGTTTTTTACGACGACATGGAATGGAATGCGCTGGCCATGTTACGTGCTTATAATGCAACCGATCAGGAACGTTATAAAACAGCAGCTATTTCGGTTTGGGAAGACATTAAAACCGGGTGGAACGACAACGCCGGTGGTGGCATTTCGTGGAAAAAGGACCAACCATACAGCAAAAATGCTTGTTCAAACGGTCCTGCCTGTATTCTGGCAGCACGACTATATCAGCAGTTTGGCGATGAGGCGGATAAAGAGTGGGCACTAGATATTTACGGATGGGAAAAGGAAAATCTATTTAATCCGGCAAGTGGTGCGGTGTACGACAACATTAACACCCGTACCGGGGAAACTCAAATGGCGTGGATTTTTACCTATAACCAGGGAACCTTTCTTGGATCAGCCTTGGAATTATATAACATTACCGGTGAAAAAACCTATTTAAATGATGCACAAAAAGCTGCCGATTATACGCTAAATACTTTGGTAAATAGTGGCGATCGACTGCTTAAAGATGAAGGCGCCGACGATGGTGGTTTGTTCAAAGGAATATTTGTACGCTATTTCACACAACTTATTCTTCATCCTGATTTGTCGGACGGTACCCGAAACCGCTACCTGCAATTTCTGAAATACAATGCAGAGAAACTGTGGCAGGAAGGAACTGATAAGAATAAATTGCTTTACGGAACTTACTGGAAAAACAAACCGGGAAGTACCATCGATTTGTCTACACAAACCAGCGGAGCGACTTTAATTGAAGCCGCCGCTTTACTTGAAGCAGAAGGACTGATTAATCCATAATCGGATCTGGTTTAATTAATAGAATAGAATAGCGCACCAAATGATACGATCGGTAATTATTTGTCTGGCATCACTGGTAATTGTTTTATGTTCGGTGCATGCAAAAGGGCAATCCTATGTTTTGAAATTCAATGCTTCAGAACCTGAAAGTTATATCGACTGCGGAACTTTTAATGAATATGTTTCGGGTGATTTTACCATTGAAACCCGGATCTTCATCGACAGCTGGGCAGGGAATTACATTCTGGCTGATGAGTCATGGAGCGATGCGAATGGTTCGGTTGGATTTGCTTTTCGTTTTAATTCAAGTGGAAACGTAGAGGTGAATGTTGGAACCGGAGAATGGGAAGCCGTTACAACTACCGGAAATCAACTTAGAACGGGGAAGTGGCAGCATGTAGCTGTTTCTGTGAATACCGATAATGAGGTGAAAATTTTTATCGATGGCATTTTAGCTGGCAACGGAACACTGAGCAAACCAATGATCGCATCGGGAAACCATGTTTTTATGGGCGAAGGTTCGGCGTGGAAAGACCGCCGTTTGGATGGCAAATTATCCGATTTTAGAATCTGGAATACAGCACGAACCGAAGAGGAAATTAATTTAAATAAAGACATCCAACTAGACGATACCGAAGAAGGTTTAGTAGCCAACTGGTTACTGAATGAAGGACAAGGTGATTCCGTTTTGGACCTAACATCGCAGCATAACCTAAAACGCGGTGCAGGGACAGAATGGGTGCAAAAAGACAATATTCTGGTAGATGGAAGTCTGAAAATACTGGATAGTGGAAAAGACTCGGTATTGGTAAGTGTTGCGGGCCAAACTATTACCGATTGGAGTGTGACTGCAGCCGAAATTCCCGGCGAATTTTCATTCCGAAAAATAGATGAGCATTCGGCTTATCTGGTTTATTCTGCCGAAACTTCAAGCTATCAGAACGATACAATTTCGATAAAAGCTACAACTGCTAATGCCACAGAAATTGAGGCACTGGTACCTGTAGATTTATACGATAACAAGTACCAGTATTTTGGAGAAAAACTGTTGGATAAAATTCATGATGAGTTTTATAATAAAAGCAATGGATTGTATGCCGAAGCGATTGATGAATCATCAAATTTTAAACAAGCAACCAGCTTTGTTTGGCCGGCTTCGCACATGTTGCGGGCATTAACAAATGCGTGGAAACTTAATCCTGAAAAATATGAAAGCCTCCTTTTTAACTACCTGGAGGGCATTGAAGCATACAAAGTTACGAATGCCGGAAGAACCGGATATGCCGTTTTGCCGGGAAATACGGGAAACCGTTTTTACGATGATAATGGACAGCTGATGATGCCGTTTTCAATGATTTATGATGTGGCTCAGAATGACATCGCTCTTCAAAACCTGAAAACTGCTTACGAGTTTAACAATGAAATTCGCGACAGTCAGTTCGCCATTCCGCAACACGAAGATCAACTCGGTTTTGGAATGTTGTTTTCCATGTCGGTAAATTACACCAGTTACGCAGCCGCTAAACTGTATCAGTATACAAACGATACCCGATACCTGAACGAGGCGTTGGCTTATTATCAGTTGGAGAACGATTTGTCGGTAAAAATTAAAGATTCAAATACAAAGTTGTTTAACCAGGCAAGCTATTACCAAAACGGAAACTGGTCGCTGAATGGAACTGTTAACGGAAACCAGGTTTGGGGTGGTGGTTACCGGGCTTACCAAACAACTGTTGTTATTCAAAATGCAATTCTTTTGTATCAGCTTACCAACGAACAAAAATACCTCGATGATGCCCACGAAATGATGGAAAGTTGTATTGATCAATGGTATAAACCGGGACAGGGTTTAAGCGAGATTTCGTTTTGGGGCGGCGACGATATGATTGATGCCTTACTTGATATGAACCGCGAAACGGCAGATGATAGATTTTATTCCATTGCTGCCGATATTATGGATTTTTTAAGTGCCTATAACAGAGATAAACGCGGTTATTACGCCGGTAGTTATTCGGATGCTGAAGGAAAATGGAATCTGAACAGATTAAACGAAAATCCCTCGGAAATTGGCATGATGGGACAAGCTGCTGCAGCCTCTTCATTTCTGAATGTGGCGCTTAGCTCTGAAAATATCCCAACTTCTATAATTGACTTGGAGAGTGAGGACAAAAAATCCGCTGTGATTATTTTCCCTAATCCGGCACACAGAGGGAAAGAACTGAAGATCAAAATACCTGAGAAAAGAGGTGTAGCCAGCGAGGCTTATTTATACAACCAATCCGGACAATTGGTTGAATGCTATGAATCACAGACGGTAGCAGGAGATGGAATGATTACGGTCACCCCGGCAGTCAACATTCCGGGAGTTTATTTTTTTCGAGTTATTTCCGGAGTCAGATCCTATAATGCAAAGGTGTTAATACATTGAATTAGTTAGAAGAATACTCGAATAATATTATTGTAAATATTAGTTTAAATACCTAAGTCAACTATCTATGAAACGATTCAATTTCACATTGAACTTATGCAAAATTGTCAAGTTTCCATTGGTCATTATACTGGTAAGTCTGTTTTCTGGTTCTGTTCTTGCAAAGGGAAGCATTCAGGAGCTTACATCTCCTGATAATAGTATTAAGGTACGAATTGAATTGGCAGACAAGATTTATTACTCGATTAGCACCAATAATTTTTTGTTGACGGAAAAGAGCTATTTGGAACTCCAATTAAAAGATCAGACTTTGGGTGAGAATCCGAGACTTTCCACAAAGAAATACAGTTCAATCAATGAGCAAATTAATCGTGAAATTCCATTGAGAAATGCAGTCGTTGATAATCATTGTAATGTTCTTTTACTCAAATTTAAAGGTGATTATTCCGTTGAATTCCGGGCTTATAATGATGGTGTCGCTTATCGTTTTATTACAAATATGGGAGATAAAGACATTGAAGTTTTGGATGAAGAAGTTCACCTTCAGTTTCCTTCAACTTTTGATGCGGTTCTTTCGCCAACCGGTTCTTTCAAAACATCGTATGAAATATCGTATGTGGAATCGAATACTGCCGATGCCAGGGAATTGGATAAGAGCACACTCCCGATTTTAATTGATAGTAAACAGCATCATAAA
Source organism: uncultured Draconibacterium sp. (assembly GCF_963676815.1). NCBI lineage: Bacteria > Pseudomonadati > Bacteroidota > Bacteroidia > Marinilabiliales > Prolixibacteraceae > Draconibacterium > uncultured Draconibacterium sp. The sequence goes on along the minus strand of NZ_OY781365.1, from coordinate 731,714 downwards.
ATTTTGTTTTCTGAAGCTGACTTGTTCGACTATCCGTGTTTGTTTATGAAAGCTGCTGATGAAAACGCTATGAACAGTACATTTCCGAAATGTCCGCTTGAATTTGGAGAAGATGGAGACCGTAGTCTGAAGATAATTAAAGAGGCGAACTATATTGCAAAAACTGCAGGATCCCGGAACTTCCCATGGCGGGTTTTCATGATCAGTAGCGATGACAAACAAATCTTTGAAAATGAAATGATCTTCAAATTATCTCGTCCGAATGAGTTGGGAGACACCGATTGGATTAAACCGGGACAGGTAAGTTGGGAGTGGTGGCACGATGCCCGCTTGTACGGCGTTGACTTTAAATCGGGATACAACCTTGAATCGTACAAATACTACATTGATTTTGCGTCTGATTTTGGCGTTCCTTACATTATTATGGATGAAGGATGGGCTAAAAACACACGCGATCCCTATACCCCAAATCCAACCATTGATTTGTTTGAGCTGATCAAATATGGTCAGTCGAAGAATGTGAAAATTGTACTCTGGTTAACCTGGTTGACCGTTGAAAATAATATCGATCTGTTTAAGACTTTTAGTGAGTGGGGGATTGCCGGTGTTAAAATCGACTTTATGGATCGCAGCGATCAGTGGATGGTTAATTATTATGAGCGTATTGCACGTGAAGCGGCCAAATACAAATTGTTTGTTGACTATCACGGAGCATTTAAACCTGCGGGAATGGAACGTGCTTTACCAAATATTTTATCCTACGAAGGCATTGTTGGTATGGAACAAAATATTGGGGGCGGACGTGCTACAACCAAAAACAATGCGTTTATACCTTTTATAAGAAATGCAGTAGGACCAGCTGATTTTACTCCCGGTGCAATGAATTCTGTACATCCCGAAGATTACAAATCAACACGTACCAACCCTGTCAGTATTGGAACCCGCGCGTATCAGCTTGCACTCTACGTTGTTTTAGAAAGTGGAATTCAAATGCTGGCCGACAACCCTTTCTACTATTATCGCGAAAAAGAATGCACAGATTTTATTACCAGTGTGCCTGTTGTTTGGGACGAGACGAAAGTTTTAGAGGCGAAAGTGGGTGAGTATTTTGTAGTAGCAAAACGATTTAAAAATAAGTGGTTTATTGGAGCGATTACCAATGAGGAGGGACGTACAATTGAAATAGATTTTGATTTTTTAGCTGATGGTACAAACTATACAATCACTTCTTTTCAGGATGGTGTGAATGCAGGAGTTCAGGCCATGGATTATAAAAAAGTAACAAAAAATATAGAAAGTGGCGAAACGCTAAAAATCGATTTAGCTCGCGATGGAGGATGGGCCGCCGTAATTGAATAAACAAAATTAACGATGAAACGAACATGAATTTTAAGATGTGAAAATTAGCTCAGGCTGATCTTCGATTCACAAACAAGCATATTAAAATTCATCGTGAGTTACATCGAATGCAAATGAAATAAACAATTTTAATGAGATGAAACAGATTGTTCTTATTAGCTTTTTTTTTCTGACCCTGATTAGTTGTTCTCAATCAGAAAAAACAGTGACTCAATATGTAAATCCTTTTCTAGGAACAGCTCCATTGCAAGACAGCATCGATTGTGGCTACAATCCATCGGAAGACTGGCGTGTGTGGGCCGGATTAACTTATCCCGGAGCTACTTTGCCAAATGCCATGGTGCAGTTGAGCCCGATTACCGAATGGCACAGCGGAGCCGGTTACGAATACGAAGACAATGTAATTTATGCCTTTACGCACACCAATAAAGGACACTGGAACCTTTGCCATATTCCGGTACTTCCGGTAACTGAAGATTTTACTGCAATCGATTTTGGCTCTGAATTTAATCACGATAATGAAACTGCAGAACCGGGGTATTACCGGGTGAAGCTTGATCGTTACGGAATTGATGTGGAGCTGACCAGCACTTTGCACTGTGGTTATCATAAATACGAGTATCCAAAAGATAAACCGCAAAACATGGTCTTTAACCTCTCGAAATCGAACGAGCGTGTGCGTAACTGGAATATTGAACAGGTAGGAACCAACGTTATTAAAGGTTTCCAGCAAACCGGAGATAAAATATATTTCTATGCCGAAACCAACCGGACCATAGTAAACCTTGAAACATCCGGCGACGGACGAGATGAAGTCGCCGTTGTTTCTTTTAACGAAACTAAATCTGACGAACCACTGGAGCTTAAACTGGCGCTTTCGTTTGTGAGTATCGAAAATGCGAAGCAAAATTTGGAAGCCGAGTTAGCCGGAAAAAGTTTTGACCAGGTAAAAAGTGAAGCTTCTCAAACCTGGGAAAATTTACTTTCTAAAATTAAGGTTGAAGGCGGTACTGAAAAACAAAAGTCGTTGTTTTACTCGTCGTTGTACCGATCGTTTTTATGGCCTGCATTGCGCAGCGATGTAAACGGAGATTTCACCGACGCCAGCGGAAATGTTGTAAATAAAGGATTTCGTTATTATACCAATCCTTCGCTATGGGACACCTATCGCAATAAATTGGTTTTGCTGGGTATGTTGTCGCCCGATGTAACTGCCGATGTTATTCAGTCGCTGATTGATAAAGGCGAAAAGACAGGTTTTATGCCTACCTTTTTTCATGGCGACCATGCAGCGCCGTTTATTTCCGGCTCGTACCTGCGCGGAATTCGTAATTACGATGTTCAGAGCGCTTATCAATTGCTGCTAAACAATGCAACAAAAGAAGGTGGGACGCGTCCGCACATCGCTGAATATATGGAAAAAGGTTACATCTCAACACCCGAAGTGAAAAATCCAAATGTGGAGTCGAAAGCCAAAGCCGGCGTGACCAAAACGCTCGAGTTTGCTTACGATGATTATGCTGTCGCACTTCTTGCCGAAGAACTGGGAAAACAGGATGATTACAAGATGCTAATGCAGCGTACGAAAAACTACAAAAACCTGTTCGATCCTTCAACAGGATTAATGCGTGGCCGACTGGAAAACGGTGATTGGATGGCGGATTTTAATGCAGAATATCCGTATTACGAGTACATGTACCGTGAAGCGAATGCGTGGCAGTCGTCGTTTTTTGCACCACATGATACAAAAGGATTGATAAGTTTGTATAAAAGTGAAGAAGAATTTGAGCAAAAGCTGGACTCGCTGTTTTTAATTCCTTGGAACAGTTCTTACATTGCGCGAAACGTATCGTCTTTCATCGGGCAGTATTGCCACGGGAATCAGCCCGATCACAGCTTTCCGTATTTATACACCTTTATCGGCAAACAGGAAAAATCGCAAGCCATTCTCGACAGCATTATGACCCGTTTTTACGGAATGGGAGAGTGGGGAAATGCACTCTGCGGAATGGACGATGCAGGAGAAATGTCGGCATGGTATGTATTTGCTGCCATGGGGATTTATCCCTATTCACCGGCTGATGACGATTATATTGTTTCCGTTCCGATTTTTGATGCCGTAAAACTGGACTTGGGAGAACAATCAGAATTCACAATAACAAAAAGAAATGATGGAAGGAAGATTAATGATATTACCATTGACGGAAACCGGCTTGACGGATATTTTGTGTCGTACGATCAGCTGAAAACCGGTAAAGAATTAATTATTTTAGCCGAATAGAAAACATCGAGATAAAATAAAAACAATAAAAATGAATACAAGAAGAGATTTTATAAAAGCAGGAGCATTAACAGTTGCCGGAATCGGAATTGCCGGAGGTTCGTCGGTTTGGGCAGCGACAGGTAGAAAAAACTATGTAACCAATCGCCCGGCAGCCGGTGAACGTAATTTTGTATCGAAGGCAGTGGAGGAAACAATAGCAGCAGCCAAAGCAAAAATCAAGGATCCGAAACTGGCCTGGATGTTCGAAAACTGTTTCCCAAACACTTTGGACACAACAGTTGAGCATGGAACTCTGAACGGCAAACCTGATACTTTTGTAATCACCGGCGACATTCATGCCATGTGGTTGCGCGATTCTACGGCGCAGGTTTGGCCGTACATGCCGCTGGCTAACCAGGATGAAAAATTAAAAACCTTGCTTGCCGGAGTTGTTCACCGTCAAACGCAGTGTGTTTTGCTTGATAGTTATGCAAACGCTTTCAATAAAACAAAGGAAGAAGAAGTGCACTGGATGAGCGATATGACGGATATGAAACCCGGTTTGCACGAGCGCAAATGGGAAATTGACTCCTTGTGTTATACCGTTCGTTTGGCCTATAATTACTGGAAAACGACCGGCGATAAAAGTGTTTTTGATGCTGATTGGCAGAAAGCTGCAGCTTTAATTGTAAAAACATTTAAAGAACAGCAACGCAAAGATGGCCTGGGACCATACAAATTTCAGCGCGAAACCCCACAACAATTAGATACAGTTGCCAATCACGGTTACGGTCGCCCACTGAAACCTGTGGGATTGATTAACTCTACCTTCCGTCCGTCGGATGATGCGACTACTTATGGTTTCTTGATTCCGTCAAACATTTTTGCAGTTGTATCATTAAAACAAATGGCTGAGATCAGCAATGAAGTTACAGGTGATAAGGCCTTTGCAAAAGAATGTTTGGCGTTGTCAAAAGAAGTGGATGCGGCTATTAAAGAATATGCAATTGTTGAGCATAAAAAATATGGAAAAGTTTATGCTTTTGAGGCTGATGGTTTTGGTAATCATACATTTATGGACGATGCGAATGTGCCAAGTTTACTGGCTTTACCATATTTGGGATTGGTTGAAAAGGAAGATAAAATTTACCAGAATACACGGAAGCTGGTTTGGAGCGAAGACAATCCTTATTTCTTTAAAGGAAAAGCTGCCGAAGGAATTGGCGGTCCTCACGTAGGATACGACATGGTTTGGCCGATGAGTATTATTATGCGCGCCATGACCAGCTCAGATGATAAAGAAATTAGCTGGTGTATTAAAACCTTGCGTGATACCGATGCCGACACCGGTTTTATGCACGAAACTTTCCATAAAGATGATCCTGCAAATTTCACGCGCTCGTGGTTTGCATGGGCAAATACTTTGTTTGGCGAGTTGGTTTTAAAATTGATTAACGAAGGAAAAGAGAACCTGTTGGAGGTTTAATTATCCTCACAAAAAACAGCAGTTAGAGGACAAAAATTCTCTAACTGCTGAAATAGAAATATGAATAAAATTATCTGTCTCTTCTTACTGTTTTTGGCACTATTCTCCGGATGTAAATCTGACGAGAAGCCGGGCCAGCCCAATATCGTTATCATAATGGCTGATGATCTCGGTTACTCCGATATTGGTTGTTACGGTGGCGAAATTCAAACACCTAATCTTGACGGACTGGCAGCAAACGGTGTTCGTTTTACGCAGTTTCATAATGCGGCACGGTGTTGTCCTACTCGTGCTTCATTACTAACCGGAAAATATCCGCATCAGGTGGGACTTAATCTCAATGGACAAACACTTTCGAGAAATGCAGCCACGATAGCTGAAGTGTTGAGAGAAAACGGTTATCACACCGGAATGGCCGGGAAATGGCACCTTTCTGAAACCAAAGGATTACCCAATCACGAAGAACAATTGTTGTGGCTTTCTCACCGAAAAGACAGCAGTATTTTTGCACCGTTGGAATCGTATCCTTCAAACCGTGGTTTTGAGGAACAATGGGGCGTTATTTGGGGCGTGGTTGATTATTTCGATCCTTTTAGTTTGGTGCACAACGAAGAAGCGATTAAAGAAGTGCCGGATGATTTTTATATGACTGATTTTGTTACGGACAAGTCTATTGACATGGTTGATGAGTTCAGTAACGATGATAAACCATTCTTTTTATACGTAGCACACACGGCGCCGCACTGGCCATTACATGCGTTGCCCGAAGATATTGCCAAATACAAGGGAGTTTACGATGAAGGCTGGGATGTTTTGCGCGAAAAACGTTACCAGGGACTGATTGAGCAGGGCATTGTAAATCCGGCAAATGCTCCGTTGGCTAAAAACGAATCGGGCAAGTTTTGGGCCGATTGCGAGCGAAAAGAGTGGGAAGCCAAACACATGGAGGCTCATGCTGCAATGGTTGATCGTTTGGATCAGGGAGTTGGCCGCCTGATTAAAAAATTAAAGGAAACAGGCGAGTACGATAATACTGTTATTCTTTTTCTTGCCGATAACGGAGCATCGCCTGAACGCGGTTACCCACCCGGTTTCGATCGCCCCGGACATAATCGCGAGGGAGAGGAAATTGTATATGGAGATTTTGATCGTCCCGGTGACGAGCTTACCTGGGGATACTTGGGAGATGCCTGGGCGGGTGCCATTAATGCACCGTTTCGTTATTGGAAAAAGGAATCGTATGAAGGCGGAAACTGCACGCCGTTTATCGTTCACTGGCCGGCTGGATTAAAAGGAAAAGAAAATACCATTAATCAGGGAGTTGGTCATGTAATCGATATTTTGCCTACCTGTTTGGAACTGGCAGAAGCAGATTATCCGTTAATTGTGAATGGATTGGAAACAACTCCGGTTGAAGGGAATTCCATCATTCCTCTAATAAAAGAAGAAATAACAACAACCCACGATACGCTTTTCTGGGAACACGAAGGTGGCAAAGCTTTACGTATTGGCGATTGGAAGATATCGGCATTGAGTAATGGGGACTGGGAGTTGTTCAATATGGCTACCGATCGCACCGAAACCAAAAACCTGGCCAATGAAATGCCTGAAAAGGTACAAGAAATGGCTGCTGTTTGGAAGCAGGAATATAAGCGGATATTTCCGCCAAAATAATAGATCGAAACCAAGCTTTTAATTCGCGAATAGTTAAAAGTCTTAAGAAATTGTTCTTAAGTTTGTGTTCAACTAAAAACTAACTATTCCATTATGAAATCGTATCGAACAATTCTGTTATTTCTGATTCTTTCAGTTCTATTAAGTTCATGTAATTCAAAAGAAGATCAATCATCTTCTGCATCTGCACAGCCAAACATTGTTATTATTTACCTTGATGATTTAGGGTATGGCGATGTGAGTGCTTATGGGGCTACCGAGATTCAAACACCCAATATCGATCGTTTAGCCAACGAAGGGGTAATGTTCACTGACGGTCATGCATCTTCGGCTACCTGCACGCCAAGTCGCTATGCATTGCTAACCGGCGTTTATCCCTGGCGTAACAAGGATGCTAAGATTTTGCCGGGCACTGCTCCGCTGATCATTGATACAGCGCAGATTACCATTCCCAAAATGCTGAAGCAACAGGGATATTACACCGGAGTTGTGGGTAAATGGCATCTTGGTTTGGGAACCGGCCATGTAAACTGGAACGAGCAAGTATCGCCGGGGCCAAACGAAATTGGTTTCGACTATTCCTACATTATGGCAGCCACGCAAGATCGTGTTCCAACGGTTTATCTCGAAAATGGTTTGGTTGAAGGACTTGAACCAAATGATCCGATCGAGATCGATTATCAAAAGAACTTTGAGGGGGAACCGACAGGACTTGATAATCCGGAGTTGCTGACTATGAAATGGGAGCACGGACACAATAATTCCATTGTAAATGGAATTCCGCGAATTGGTTTTATGAAAGGTGGCGAAAAGGCCAAATGGAGCGATGTGGATATGGCAGACCATTTCCTGCAAAAAGCACAGGATTACGTGAAGCAACATAAAAGCGAACCTTTCTTTTTGTACTATGCTTTGCAACAACCACACGTTCCTCGTACACCAAATCCGCGATTTGTGGGAAAAACTGATTTGGGGCCGCGTGGCGATGTAATTGTGGAAGCGGATTGGTGTATTGGCGAATTTATGAAAACACTGGAAGAAGAAGGAATTCTTGAAAATACATTAATAATTTTCTCAAGCGACAATGGCCCCGTGCTTAACGACGGTTATTACGACGATGCTGTTGAGCGAATTGGCAATCACGATCAGAATGGAGGATTACGAGGTGGCAAATACAGTTTGTTTGAAGCCGGAACGCGTGTTCCGTTCATCACATACTGGAAAGGGAAGATCGAACCCAAAAAGTCAGATGCGTTGGTTTGTCAGCTTGATATTCTTGCGTCATTAGCAAAGCTAACAGGTACTGACGTGAATTCAACCGACAGCCAGGATTTACTGGATGTGTTGATGGGAACATCGACTGAAGGGAGAGAGTACCTGGTTTTGGAAGCCTCAACGCGCACTGCATATCGGCAGGGAAACTGGTTAATGATTCCGCCATACAACGGGCCGGCAGTGGCTTCGAATGTAAATATTGAATTGGGGAATTCTCCTGAATATCAGCTTTACAACCTGAGTAATGATCTGGGGCAGCAGAAAAACCTGGCTAAAGATAATTCGGAAAAACTTAATGAAATGATCAGGCATTATAAGGAGATTGTAGGAGATAAAAATTCTGAAGTAGAGGAGTTGGAATTGAAATAAAAAGTTTGCTCGCAATCTCCAAGAATAAAAAAAAAGCAACAGTCCAAATAAGATTGTTGCTTTTTTTGTGCCCAGAACAAGGAAGGACACGATTTCTTTTCAAGTGCGCTAATTATCAGAGATCTTGGTTGTTCTTTATTTTAATGGTCCCTTTTGGGTAACTCTATAATTACTTGTTGTTTAATAATTCAAAGATCGTTTAAGTATACCAAATTTTATGGAGATCAGATAACCTAATTTCATAAGTTTTGAGAAATAAATGTAACAATTAAGTAAGCATATAAATCAGTTATAACTATATAACTTGTTTATTTTAAGATTGATATCTTCTAGTGATTAATTAATTTTTGTTCAATATCTTCCAGTGTAACTCCCTTTGTTTCAGGCATCATGAAATGTGTGAACAATAGTTGTAAGACCATAAAAAAAGCAAAAATACCAAAGATTAATTGTGGGGTTAGTGCATTAATCAGAACTGCACCCAACAGGGCTGTAATTGCAGCAAAAACATTTAATAGTCCGGATCCCCAGGCTTGGCCGAATGACCTTACTTCCGTTGGGAAAATCTCAGGAATAAAGACAAAAATTACTGCTCCTTGTCCTACTGCATGAGATGCAATAAACAGCAAAAGAAAAATAAGCGTAAATAAAGGAGAAGCATCAATAATAAAACTTAAGGCAACCATTGATAAACTAATTATGTAACCGATCGATCCGATGTACATCAGTTGTTTTCTACCAAGTTTGTCGATAAGTGAAATACCAACGAAAGTGAAGATTAAGTTTATCAGTCCAACCGAAACCGAGCTTAATAGTGATTCGGATGTTCCAAGCCCCGTTTTCCCTAAAAGTTCCGGAACGTAAAATAATATAAAACTGATACCGGATAACTGATTGAAAAATGCCATTAAAAATGCCAGAAGGAGTATTCGGTTGTATTTCCCCGAAAACAAGCCCGATTTGTTCTTTATATTTTTAGTGAACGACTCTTTAATAGGCTCATTCAAATTATTTGTATTTGTTTTTGGGGTATCAACAGTATTTTTCTTCAGCATCAACCATCGCGGACTTTTTGGGATGCTAAAAATAAGAGCGGTATAAATTGTAGCCGGAAGTAGTTCGATCCCAATCATTATTCTCCAGCTATTTTCTTCAAGAATTCCCTGCAGCAAATAATTAGATAAATATGCCATCAAAATTCCGAGTACAATATTTAATTGGAAGAGCATGTTCATTCGCCCCCGATTATGCGCTTCTGAAATTTCAGAAATGTAGGTAGGAGAGGCTATTGAAGCCATCCCAATGCCAAAACCTCCAACGAATCTGAAAAAAGAAAATATATACAGGTTTGTTGCCAGCGATGCACCTATAACTGCAGCAGTACACAAAAAACCAACCAATATCAACGTCGATTTGCGACCCAATCGCTCGGTTGGATAACCTCCCAGCAATGCCCCCAGTACAATTCCCCACAAGGTCATCGAAACGATTAAGGTTCCGTGAATCCAGTCGGAGGTATTCCACATTTCTCTGATTAGCAGATTAACTCCGGATATAACAACTGTGTCGAAGCCCATTAAAAAGCCTGTCATTGAGGCAATAAAGACATATTTAAAGGTGCTGCTATTTCTCATTTCACTGGTGATTGTTTTTTTGTGATGACGCTCTGGGGATTATATGTGTAGATAAGTTAATCGTTTGGTACGCTGCTTTATCACCTTCTTCTCCCTGAAGCTTCTGCAAAAGTGTGTCGATGGCCGTTTGCGCTATCGTTTCTATGGGTTGTGCCACCACCGTGATGTCGGGTTTATGAATTCGAAACAAATCATGATCATCAAATGAAATTATTGCGATATCATCCGGAATTCTAAGGTTAAGACTGGTAATAGCTTCCAAACCACTTATGCCAAGATAGTTTGTTCCAAATACTAAGGCTTCAATGTCACTTTCCTGTTCAAGTATGCGTTTAATATCGTCGACATAATCATGAAGGTTTGATTTAAACGGAAATGGGAACACCAGAGGATTCAGCCCGTGATCATTCATTGCTTTCTGATAGCCAATTATACGATCTTCTTTTTCCGGTTTATCAAGTGCAAGTGCAATAAGTGCAATTTTTTTGTAATTGTTATGGATCAAGTGTTCAACCGCATCATAAACGCCTCCTTGGTTGTCTATCATCACAACATCAGTCGACATATTCTCAAATTTACGGTCGAATAACACGACGTTCATTCCCATGTTAACCAGATCCTTAATCTCTTTTTCAATTCCCATTGTCGGTGCAATTATGCATCCATCAACGCCAATATTTGTAAACATGGTAAGGAATTCTTTGGCTCTTTCCTGGTTATTTTCGGTGCTACAGTAGATAATTTTATAATTATTCTGATATGCTTTGTCTTCAATCTTTTTCGCAATATTGGCATAAAATGGGTTCGAAATGTCTTCGACCATTAAGCCAATGATATTGGTTTTTCCGGTTCTTAATCCTTGAGCCAACTGGTTGGGCTGGTAGCCAAGTTCCTGAACTTTAAGAAGTACTTTTTTAACGAGTTTGTCGCTTATCCTTTTTTCTTTGGCTTTGCCGTTCAATATAAATGAAACCGTTGTTTTGGAAATGTTGAGGTTCTTAGCTATGTCATTTATTGAGACCTTTGTTTTCGCCATTTTTTTTATCGATGTTGATTGTGGTTTTTATTCGGTAATCCAGCAAGTTAAATTGTTATTTGAATAATAAAGAGAATGCTAAATTGTGAAGGACTAATCACTTAGAATGATTCTGCACATATGTAATAACTCTTATTCAAAACGCTAATTTAAAGAATAAAAATTTTAAAGATTTTTTCATTTTTCTTTTTTTGTTTTTCGAAACAATATATATTTGCGTCATGCTAAACCGATTTAGTAAAGTTCTTTGTTAAGCTTATTTTCTTCCGATTATTTAATTACGACCGAAAAGTAATATATTTTTTGGAGAATTAGCTAAACCGATTTAGTAAAATTAATGAATTAGGAAAAACAGAACTTGATGATGCCTAAATTTATAAGGTTAATATTATTGATTGTTTCGGTAACCAGTGTAACCGTTTCATGCAAGAAGACCATTGAAGAACCCAACTATTCTAACCTGGCAAATACTTTGTTGGGAACAAAGGGTAAAGGTTTTGGAGAAGCGCAACGTTATCTTGAAGCGGGTTATACTTTCCCGGGGCCAATGCGTCCATTCGGAATGGTTCAGTTTACCACTACTTTTTTTGATCCTGATAAAGGTTTTGTGATTAACCAGATGAGTGGCGCCGGATGTCACAATATGGGTAACCTGCCCATGTTGCCGGTTCCTGGAGAGCTAAATACTTCGCCAAACGACATGATGGGGTTCAGTCCAGAGATTCAAATTCAGGAAGCTCATGCCGGATACTTCGACGCCAATTTGTTTAAGCAAATTAATTGCCAACTCACAGTTACAGAACATACAGGGCTGGCTCGAATTATTTTTAACGAAGCAGAAAAGGGTACAATAGTAATAGGTACAGGCATTAATTCCACCGAAATTTCAGAAGCCAATGTTAAAATCACCGGCCCTAATTCTTTTGAAGGAGTGGCTGATGGAGGAAACTTTTGTGGAGCGAACAGTAAATATAATATCTATTTTGTCGGGGAATTCAGTAAACCCGCCAGCACATTTGGTAGTTGGAAGAAGGATGTTTTGCAGGAAAGTAAAAATGAAACTGAAGGGAGTAATTCCGGTGTCTATTTTACTTTCGATAAAGGAGACGAGCCAGTTTTATACAAGGTCGGGATTTCCTATGTTTCGCTCGATAATGCAAAGCTCAATTTGGAGACTGAGAATCCGGGCTGGGACTTTGAAAAAATTCGAAGACAGGCAGAAAAAGAATGGAACAATTTACTTGGTTTAATTGAGGTGGATGGTGCTTCTGAAGATAAAATCATTCAGTTTTATTCTCATTTGTACCATTGTTTTGCACACCCCAGTGTTTTCAACGATGTTAACGGAGAGTATATCGGAGCGGATTTTACAGTGCATACCATTGAAGATGGTAATTATTATACCGCTTATAGCAACTGGGATACATACCGGACGCAAATTCAATTATTAAGTATGCTTGTACCGGAGAAAGCATCAGAAATGGTAAGCAGTTTGTTGACTTTTGCCGAGCAATCGGGTGGTGGTTTACCGCGATGGGTATGTGCTAATTTTGAAACCGGTATTATGCAGGGCGATCCTTCGGCAGCGTTGATTTGCAATGCTTATGCATTTGGAGCTAAAAGCTTCGATACTTCAAAAGCAATGGAAATTATGCGACTGGGTGCGGAGGTCCCCGGAACCGCATCGCAGGGAATAGAAACCCGTGAACAACTTGATCAGTACCTTGATAGGGGATATATATGGGATTTGATGGGAGCATCAAAATTGCTGGAGTATACCAGCGCAGACTTTGCTATCGCCCAATTTGCTCGTCAGGCTTTTCAAGATGAAGCCTTGTATGATGCTTACCTGAAACGCTCACAAAAATGGAAGAATATTTTCAATCCTGAAACGAACTGGTTACAGTCGCGCAATGAAGATGGCAGCTGGAAACCACAAACTGAAGATTGGCGCGAAGCCAGTTATAAGAATTATTTCTGGATGGTGCCTTACGATTTAAAAACCTTAACCGATACTATTGGTGGTGCTGAAGTAGCAGAAAAGCGTTTGGATGAATTTTTCACCAAACTGAATGCGAACTATCATGAAGAGTTTTTTGCTGCCGGAAATGAACCGAGTTTTCAGTCGCCGTGGTCATATAACTGGATTGGTAACCCAGCCAAAACACAGGAAACGGTACGCCGTATAATTAACGAACAGTATTCAAACAACGCTAATGGTTTACCCGGAAATGAAGATATGGGAGCGATGGGAGCGTGGTATATTTTTGCCAACCTGGGTTTATATCCTATGGCACCCGGTGTTGATGGTTTCTCTGTTAATGGTCCGTCTTACGAACGTATCAAAATTCATTTGGGTAGCGGAAACGAATTACTGATTGAAGGTGGTTCGGAGCAAAATAAATATACGGATGGACTTGAGGTTAACGGGAAAACGTGGAACTCGACCTGGTTGCCTTTGAAAGAAATAGAGAATGGTGGCAAGTTGCAGTTTAGAATGTCTTCAACTACTTCAGTTTGGGGGGCGACTGAAACTCCGCCTTCATTTAATGAACTTTAGCAAAAGCAGCATTTATGAGATAAACCAATAACGAAAATGAAACCGACGATACTTATATTAATAACTTTACTTGTAGCTAATATCTTTCCGATGTCCGCTCAAAACACCGGAAATTCATTTTACAGTAATCCTGTAATTGGAGGGGACTTGCCTGATCCATCGATAATTCGCGTTGGCGATACCTATTACGCCACTGCCACAACGAATGATTTTGCCCCGGTTTATCCTGTTTTTGAATCAAAAGACATGGTAAACTGGAAACAGATAAGTGCGGTTTTCATGGAACCGCCGACATGGACTTCAAAAGATTTCTGGGCTCCGGAACTGTTTTATCAGAACGGTACTTTTTACGTTTATTACACTGCAAAAAGAAGAGATACAGGAGTTTCATGTGTTGGAGTGGCTACAACAAAAGATATTTACAAAGGATTTACCGATCACGGGATTTTGATTGAATGGGGCGAGGAAGCAATTGATGGTTTTGTTTTTCGTGATGATGACAACAAACTTTACATCAGTTGGAAAGCCTATGGTTTAACACAAGGGCGAGAAATTGAGTTGCTTTGTTCTGAAATGAGTGACGATGGCTTAAGTCTTATGGGCGAGCCTTTTTCATTAACCGACCGTTCAAAAAACTGGGAAGAAGAAGCCGGAGAAGGTCAGGTGCTATTGAGGAGAAATGATTATTATTACCTGTTATATTCAGCCGGCGGTTGTTGCACTAACGGTTGTAACTATCATGTTCGAGTTGCCCGATCAAAGAATTTGCGATCCGGTTGGGAACAATTAAAGGAGCCTATTCTTCAAAGTGGTGATGTTTGGCGTTGTACAGGTCATGGTACAGCGGTTACAACTCCCGATAATCGTTACTTCTATCTCTACCATTCGTACTATGCTCCCGATTTTGAATACATCGGAAGAGAAGTTCTGTTAGACGAGCTTTTCTGGAACGATACCACCGGATGGCCTTATTTTAAGAATAGTGTTTCATCAACAAAATCTGAAATGCCAGTTGTTGGAACAAGACAGCAAGTTACGACAAGTTATTTCAATGATTTCTCCGGAACGGATAATCTTAATTTTTGGGAATGGGATGTAAAACAATCCAAACCAGAAATACAGGTTGAATACGGAGAATTGATAATAACCACTCCCCACGATGGATTAAGTTTTCTTGGATTTAGACCTGAAGACGGGCACTACGAGTTTTCGTCAGAACTTATTCAGACGGATGAGCCTGCAGGGATCGGTATTTACAGTAATCCCAAAAATGTTGTTGCCTTATTAGTTAGCAATTCAGAACTAAAAATTATTCAACTAAATAATGGCGAAGAGAGAACATTTCTAAATCAAAAAATAGAAAATGTTGGATCGGTGCATTTAAAATTTGAAGCTATTGCCGGACGGTATTTCCAATTCTTTAAATCGGAAGACGGAAAGGAATGGATTCCACTAAAAATTGGAGACGCATTTCAGTTGGATTGTGATTTTATGCCACAATGGAATCATGCGCCGCGTGTAGGTTTTATTGGAGGTGGCAAAAAAGGAACAACGTCCCGTTTCAGGAATTTGAGCGTGCAATATTTGAAAGATAAGTTTTAACCAAATCAATTAAATCGAATAAAACATGAAGTCACGATTGATAAATTATTTGATAGTAGCGTTTGCCTTAATAGCCCTCGCTGCCTGTCAATCCCGGCAACCTGAACAAGGATTAAAAAGCTGGGCTATCGGGCCATTTGAGCGACCGGAAGGAGTAAATCCGATTATTACACCTCAGCAAACAACCTTCTATTGTCCGTTAACAGAAGATACTATTCCGTGGGAGAATGGCGATACTTTTAATCCTGCAGCTATTGTAAAAGACGATACGATTTGTGTGTTATACAGAGCAGAAGACCAATCAGGACATGGAATTGGTCAACGTACTTCGCGTATCGGACTTGCTCAAACAACAGATGGTTTGAATATTATCGAGAAAGCCAAATCACCAATTTTATACCCCGCAAAAGACAGCCAGGAAGAACTGGAATGGCCGGGAGGATGTGAAGATCCGCGTGTAGCTGTAACTGAAGACGGAACTTACGTTCTTTTATACACACAATGGAACCGAAAGCAAGCTCGTTTGGCAGTTGCTCATTCAAAGGATTTGCTCCATTGGAAAAAATTCGGTCCTGCTTTTAAAGAGGCGTACAACGGAAAATTTGCAGATCGTTTTAGTAAATCAGCTTCAATCGTAACAAAATTAAAAGATGGCCAACTGGTTATTTCAAAAGTGAATGGCAAATATTTAATGTACTGGGGTGAAAAAGGCGTATATGCTGCTACCTCAGAAGACCTGATTAACTGGGAGCCGCTGGTTGACGAAAATCAGGAGCTGATTCCACTGGCATCACCAAGAAAAGGATATTTCGATAGCGCACTTACTGAATGCGGGCCACCGGCCGTTTTAACAGATAAGGGAATTGTGCTTATTTACAACGGGAAGAATAAAGCCGGATCGGAAGGCGACACAACATACACGGCAAATGCCTATTGTGCCGGTCAGTTTTTATTCGATAAAGAAGATCCGTATATAGTTCTCGATCGTTTGGATACTCCGTTTTTAATACCGGAAGCGGCTTTCGAAAAAAGTGGACAGTATCCTGCAGGAACTGTATTTGTTGAAGGTTTGGTTTATCACCAAAATAAATGGTTTTTATATTACGGTTGTGCCGATTCGCGCGTGGCTGTGGTAGTTAGTAAGAAGAATATTCAATAATCAAATAGTATAAAGATGAATTGTAAAAAAATTATCCTGTTTTTAATTGCTTGTGCAATTTTTGGTGCTTCGCAGGCACAACAAAATATTCCTCCATTTAAAAGTGGCGAACGTGTTGTTTTTGTTGGCAACAGTATTACGCATGGTGGTTATTACCACTCGTTTATCTGGTTGTATTATATGACACGTTTTCCGGAAATGCCAATTAGCATTATGAATGCAGGTGTTGGTGGCGATACTGCCGGCGATATTAAAGAACGTTTGGAAGACGATATTTTCAGCAAAAATCCAACATACATGACTATGACTTTTGGAATGAATGATGTTGGTTATTACGATTTTTACAAGGATGATGCGCAGGAAATTGCTGAACGTCAGATTAAAAAATCATTCGATCACTACCAGACTATTGAAAAGCGAATGCAAGATGCAACTGAAGTAACGAAGGTTATAATTGGTGGCTCTCCATACGACGAAACCTCGAAAATTGAAAGCGATATTTTCCCTACCAAAAATGCGGCTTTGTTAAAAGTGAATGATTTTCTGCAAGCCTCGGCAAAAGAAAACAACTGGGGTTTTGTGGATTTTGCTCACCCCATGATGGAAATTGATCGGAGAGAACAGAAAAAGGATTCGTTGTTTAACCTTGAAGGTGGAGACCGCATTCATCCTGATAATGATGGACATATGGTGATGGCCTATATCTTTCTGAAAGCCCAGGGATTAGCAGGTAAAAAAGTGGCTGAAATTGCAATCGATGCAAAAGCCGAAAATATTAATGTGGCTGAAAACTGTAAGATTTCGAATCTGAAAGCAGATGGAAAAGGTATTTCTTTCAATTATAAAGCAAAAGCACTTCCTTATCCGGTTGACTCAATTGTTCGTGGTTGGGGAAGCAAAAAATCGCAGAAAGATGCCTTGAAACTCATTCCATTTACTAAAGAATTTAACCAGGAGTTGTTAAAAGTTGACGGTTTGGCAAACGGAATGTATCAGTTAAATATCGATGGTCAGTTGATTGAGAAGTTTTCTTCTTCGGATCTGGCAAAAGGTGTGAATATGGCAGAACTGACCAATACACCACAATACAGACAGGCAACAGAAATTATGCTTTTGAATGAAAATCGTATAGAAATTGAGCGTCGCTTTCGCGATTATGCCTGGATGCAATTTTCATTTTTACAAGGAAAAGATTTGTTATTTGCCAATAACCAGGAAGCACTTGATACTATAAGCGCGAACTGGGACGACGCTTTTGTGCGCGGTAATTTTGGAATTTACCAGCAAGCACAATATCCTGAAATAAGACAAGTGTGGCAGGATGAAATCGACTTAATTGTAAAAACCATTTATTCGATTAATAAGCCGGTTGATCGCAAAATTGAATTAATTAAAGTTCAATAATTTAAAATCGCAGACTGTTGAACTCAATAACGAAATATCGCTACTGTCTTTTTGCTATTTTGTCGGCACTGGTATTTTGTGCGCAGGCACAAACAGCCTGGTTTGCCGATGGATACCATGGTGGAGTTTACGGACATTATCCAAGCTGGCAGGCTAAATTTATGGTCGAAAAGCTAATTGAAAATCCGGGCTGGAAAATCAATCTCGAAATTGAACCTGAAACCTGGGATTCGGTCAGTGTAAACGATGCTGAGAATTTTAAGGCATTTCAAAAATATTATACAGAGAAAGGGCAGTATGGCCAAATTGAATTTGTAAACCCAGCCTACGCTCAGCCCTATTCTTACAACATCTCCGGCGAAAGTATTATTCGTCATTTTGCCTATGGGATGCATAAAATCAGGGAGTATTTCCCTGAAGCAACCTTTTTAACCTATTCCGCAGAAGAGCCTTGTTTTACCAGTAGTTTGCCGCAAATCCTTAAGGGTTTTGGGTATAAATACGCGGTTATCCGTAATCCGAATACTTGTTGGGGAGGATATACAAGTGCCTTTGGGAAAGACCTGGTAAACTGGATCGGTCCGGATGGCACATTCCTTCCGGCCGTTCCAAGATACGAATGCGAGCAATTATCGGCCGAATCAACCTGGCAAACCGACTCCTGGACAAATTCCAATGAATTTATTGCAGCCTGTTTTGCCGATGGAATAAAATATCCGGTCGGGATGACTTTTCAGGATGCCGGTTGGGATGGAGGTCCGTGGGCTAACGAATACCAGCCAACAGAATATACCTGCTGGACACCTTACATTGAAATGATAAGTGAGACGGTAACTCCGGATGATTGGAGATTTACATTGGAAGATGTAAAACCCGGATTGGTGTGGGGAGCGCAAGTGCTGCAAAAATTAGCACAGGAAGTTCGTGTTAGCGAAAATCGCCTGGTGATGGCCGAAAAAATGGCTTCGCTGAATTATATTCTTAACGGAGAAAAGTACCCGACCAATGAATTTGCAGAAGCCTGGCGAACATTAATGCTGGCACAGCACCACGACTGCTGGATTGTGCCTTATAACGGAAAACCGGGCGAAACATGGGCTGATAATGTTACACGCTGGACAAACACTTCGAATCGTATTGCTAATGAAACAATCGCCAAATTGTATGCTACTGGAAAAGCTGAACAAACTAAGGCGATTCGGGTGTTCAACACGCTTGGAGTAAAACGAAATGATCTGGTAAGTATTAAATTGCCTGAAGGTTTTGAAGAAACCGAATTAGTCGTTTTCGATATCAATGGCAGGCAGGTTTCTTGTCAGGTTTTAACCGACAAAGCCGGAAATAAAGAGCTTGTTTTTGAAGCTGAAGTTCCGGCATTGGGCTATGCTACTTTTACTATAAAAACTGCAAAACCTCAAGGGGCAAAGCCATCAGTAAAACAACTTTCTGATGGAAAAACCAGAATTGAGACGCCATTTTATATCGCAGAATTTGATCCGGTTGAAGGTGGTGCAATCACGAGTTTAATTGATAAGAAAAACGGTAATCACCAGTTAGTAGAATCCGGAAAAGGATTGAACGGACTACGTGGATATTTTTATAAGGAAGAGAAATTTTACCAAAGTTCAGACTCTAAAGCAGCAATTAGTATTGTGGAAGATGGCCCGCTCCTTACTAAAATTAAAGTTGAAAATAAGATTGCAGCGAATAACTATACGCAGTTAATTACCTTTAATAAAACCAGTTCAAGAATAGATTTTGAATTAATAATTGACTGGAACGGACAGCCGGGAATTGGAGCTTACGATCAAAGCGAAAATTACGAAGCAACAGATCGCGATAAAGCTTTTTACAACGATAGTTACAAATTACACCTGCAATTTCCTTTGGCCGGATTAAATGGCAAGCTTTATAAGAATGGGCCTTTTGATGTGTGCGAAAGTGCGCTTGAAAATACGGTATACAACAGTTGGGACAGCATAAAACACAATGTTATTCTTAATTGGGTAGATTTGGAAAATGAAGTGGAGATTATGGTGTCTCCTTATTTTCAGACCATACCACAAGCTATCTCCAAACAGAAGATTTAGCGCTTGGACTAACCGTTCAATACGTTGGCAAAGGATTGTGGGGAAGAGATTATCGGATTGATGGTCCAACTCACTTAAAATATGCTTTAATGCCTCATACCGGAAACTGGGAAGAAGCATTGGTTGAAAAACATAACAATGGATGGAACGAGCCTCTCATTGGTAGTTTTGTTCAAACTGATGAGCAGGAGTCTCAATTTTCGTTACTTGAAACTTCGGATGAAAATCTTCATGTTTCATCAATTACGGTTGATGGAGACGATCTGCTAGTGCGTTTTTACAATACAAGCAAGAATCAAAACCATGAAATTCAATGGAATTGTGATGCCAAAAAGTTTGAGTTGGTTGACTTGAATGGCACTACAATTTCTCCTATAAAAACAATTAAAAACAACAACGGCAAATTGTCGACAAGACTAGATCTGCCGCAGTTTGGCTTTCAGACTGTTAGGCTAACCCATGTTAATTTGAAATAAAATGATCAAACTATCAAAATACATAAAATTTGCATTTGTACTTTTACTAGCCGGCTGTTCAAATCCTCAAATAAAGAAGGATTCAGTCGATACCGATTACGCATCTTTTGTTAATCCGTTTATCGGAGCGAGTACAAATGTTGATGCGGCCGGTGCTTATCACGGTTTGGGAAAGACTTTCCCTGGTGCAGCCACTCCGTTTGGAATGGTACAAGTAAGCCCGAATACAATTACCGGAGGTGATAATGGATCGGGTTACAGCTACGAACATACTACAATTGAAGGTTTTGCACTCACACAAATGAGTGGCGTTGGCTGGAATGGTGACATGGGAAATTTTCTGGTAATGCCCACAACCGGCCAATTAAAGACCAGTGCTGGTAAAGCTGAAAATCTGAACCAGGGGTATCGTTCGCGCTATTCAAAAACAAGCGAAAAAGCATCAGCTGGATACTACACTGTTTTTCTGGACGATTATAATGTGAAGGCAGAAATGACAGCTACCACACATTGCGGTATGTATCGTTTTTCCTTTCCGGAGAATGAAGAATCACGTATTCAAATTGATCTGGCTCGTCGTGTTGGAGGTACTTCTTCCTTGCAAAATGTGCAAATAGTTGATGAGCATACCATTTCCGGATGGATGAAATGCCTCCCCGAAGGTGGCGGCTGGGGAAACGGGCTTGGTAAAGCTGATTACACCGTATATTTCTATGCCCAATTCGATAAGCCACTGAAAGATTTTGGGGTATGGAGTGCTAACATTCCTGATGACTGGACGCGTAAACTGGAAGATGTAACGAGCGAGGAATATCAGGAAAACATTGCAAATGCTGACGTTCTGGAGGGAGTTAAAGAAATACAGGGTAAACATTTAGGCTTTTTTACCAATTTCTCTACCGAAGAGGATGAAGCAGTGATCTTAAAAGTCGGGATATCCTTTGCCAGTGCAGAAGGTGCAAGACAAAATCTTGAGAAAGAAATTACAGCCTGGAATTTTGATAAGGTAAAAGAACAGGCCTACGAATCATGGAATACAGCTTTTAGCAAGCTTAAAGTAAAGGGCGGGTCAATTGAAGAAAAGGTAGTATTTTATACAGCCCTTTACCATTCCATGATCGATCCGAGAACCTTTGAGGATGTGAACAATATTTACATCGGAGGCGATAAACAACTTTATGTATCAGAGAACTTTACCAAAAGAACCATTTTCAGTGGTTGGGATGTTTTCCGTAGTCAGTTTCCTTTACAAACTTTGATTAATCCTACGGTTGTAAATGATATGATCAGTTCGCTGCTTACCTTATCCGAAGAAAGCGGAAAAGGTTATTACGAAAGATGGGAACTGGCCAATGCATACAGCGGATGTATGATTGGAAATCCGGCAGTTTCGGTTTTAGCTGATGCCTGGGCAAAAGGAATCAAAGACTTTGATATGAATCTGGCTTATAAAACAGCATTAAAAACCTGTGAATTAAGTGGGAATGAAGAGCTGGGCTTCACAGTTCGTTCCAATGAAGAGGATTCTGGTTATGCAGGATTTGCTACCGGTGAATACTCTATATCTAACACGCTTGAATTAAGCTATACCGAATGGTGTTTGGCACAAATTGCTAAATCGATTTACCATGAGGCTGATTATAAAAAATATTCAGAATTGGCCCAAAGCTATCGTAATGTATTCGATATTGAAAGGGGATGGTTTCGCGCACGAAATGAAGATGGTTCCTGGCAGGAGTGGCCTGAGAAAGGCCGTTTGCAGGAGTGGTACGGAACTGTAGAGTGCAATGCGTATCAGCAGGGTTGGTTTGTTCCGCACGATGTTGATGGTATGGTTGAACTAATGGGGGGACGCGAAAAAGTACTCGCCGATCTTACCGAGTTTTTTGAAAAGGTACCGGAAAATATGATGTGGAATGATTATTACAATCATGCCAACGAACCTGTACATCACGTGCCTTACCTATTCAACCGCATTAATGCCCCGTGGCTGACACAAAAATGGACACGTGAGATTTGCCGCCGTGCCTATAAAAACAAAGTAGAAGGTTTAGTTGGGAACGAAGATGTAGGTCAAATGTCGGCCTGGTATGTACTCTCAGCAATAGGTCTGCAGCAGGTTTGTCCGGGAGACCTTCGTTACGAAATTACCAGCCCGGTATTCAATGAAATTGCCATTCAACTCGATCCGAAATATGCTTCAGGCGAATCCTTTACAGTTATCGCAAAAAATAACTCCCCCAAAAATATTTACATCCAACAAGCCACTCTAAACGGCGAACCATTAGAAAGGTGTTACCTCGATTATTCGGAAATAATTGCAGGTGGTTCGCTGGAATTAGAAATGGGACCGGAGCCGAATACGAACTGGGGAATTGAATAAGAAATAATCTGGATATGAAGAATATAGTTACAATACTGTTTTTTTTTAGTTTATGTGTGTTGGCAAGTTCGTGTCAGCAGCAACAACAAGAAGATTTATTGAAGTATGTAAATACTTTACAGGGAACAGACTCAAAACCCTGCTATAGCAATGGTAATACTTATCCTACCGTTGCAGTTCCCTATCCAATGCATGCATTTTCTCCGCAAACCGGGAAAAATGGTGACGGGTGGAAATACCAGTATTCCGCAACAACGATTCGCGGATTTCAGCTGGTTCATCAATGTAGTCCGTGGGTAAGAGATTATGCCACTTTAACCTTGATGCCTCAAATCGAGGAGCTAAAAGTTAATGAAGAGGAGCGGGCTACAAAGTTTTCGCATGATAACGAAACGGCGAAACCTAATTACTATGCTGTAACACTCGATAACCAGATTAAAGTAGAAATAGCGCCGGTTGAGCGAGGCGGCATGATGCGCTTTTCCTTTCCTGAAAATGAAAAAGCATATGTTGTTTTAGATGGATACATCGGGAAAAGCCAGGTGAAAATCAACCCTGATGAAAACAAAATTACCGGCTGGGTAAACAGTGGCTTTCTGTTTCCCGAAGAGATGAAAGGTTTTTTTGTTTTAGAATTTGATCAACCCTTTGAATCGTTCGGAACATGGGAAAATCGTGAAGATCAGATGACTACAAACGGAACTACCGATGAAGGCGATGGTAAAGGTGCATACATCGAATTTACTTCTGGAGCAGAAGTACAGGTGAAAATTTCCATGTCGTATATCAGCCCCGAGCAGGCGCAACTAACACTTGACACCGAGTTAGGTGATTTTGATGAATTGGAAGACGTAAAAGATGCCGCTGCTACATTATGGAACGATTTGCTTGGGCGTGTGGAAGTTGAAGGCAGCAGCGAAGCAGATAAAGCTACATTTTATTCATGTTTGTTTCGGTCGAACCTTTTTTCACATAAGTTTTACGAAATAGATGAAAAAGGCGAACCTTATTACATGAGCCCATACGACATGAAAGTCCACAAAGGGTACATGTATACCGATAATGGTTTCTGGGATACATTCCGATCGCAATTTCCGTTAACCAATATTCTGCACCCAACAATGCAGGGGCAGTATATGCAATCGCTAATTGATGCCAATGAGCAGTGCGGTTGGTTTCCTGCCTGGTCGTGCCCCGGAATGTCTGGGATTATGATTGGCAATCACGCTATTTCTTTGCTGGCTGATGCCTGGGCAAAAGGAATCCATTCTTTTGATCCTGAAAAAGCCCTGGACATGTATTACCATGAAATAACAAATAAAAGTTTTTGGGGAGGTTCCAGTGGTCGCGAAGGACACGAATTTTATTTCGATAAAGGATATATCCCATACGAGCAGGCTGGTGAAAGTGCTGCAAAGACATTGGAGTATGCCTACGACGATTTTTGTGCTTACAACCTGGCAAAAATGACGGGAAATAAAATGTACGAGAAAATCTACGGAGAGCTAATCTACAACTACAAAACCATTTGGGATGAGGAAAGCGGATATATGCGTGGTCGGAAAGAAAACGGAGATTGGGTGTTCGATGACTTCAATCCCTATCGCTGGGGAAATCCATTTACCGAAGGTAACTCCGCACAATATACCTGGTCGGTTTTTCACGACGTTGATGGTTTGATTGATTTAATGGGTGGTAATGAAAATTTCAATGCCCGACTCGATTCCTTCTTTAACGGAACCAATGAATTCGACAAAGGCAGCTATTGGGAAGTTATTCACGAAATAAAAGAAATGCTTGATGCAAACATGGGACAATATGCGCACGGCAATCAGCCTTGTCAACATGTACCATTTCTGTATAACTATTCAGGTCAGCCATGGAAAGCACAAGCACAGCTTCGTAAAGTAATGTCTCAGTTATACAATTCTTCTCCACAGGGTTATCCCGGCGATGAAGACCAGGGAGGATTGTCGTCGTGGTATGTGCTTAATGCGCTGGGAATTTACAGTGTTTGCCCGGGAACAGATCAGTATGTACTTGGTAGCCCGCTGTTTCAAAAGGCCACAATAAAACTCGAAAACGGGAATGAGTTTGTGATTCTGGCTGACGACAACAGCCCTGAAAATGTATACATCGAATCGGCTGAACTAAACGGAAAGCCTTACTCAAAAAACTGGATTACCTACAACGATATCAATAACGGTGGAGTACTTCATTTAAAAATGAGCAATCAGCCGAATTATAACCGTGGAACTGCGGTTGAAGATTTGCCATTCTCGGTTTCAACGCAAAATAAGAACTAAACAATACAAGAATTTATGAACTAAACAGACAATGAAAATTTAAGAGTAGCTATCAAAAAGTTTATTAAAACTTGCATTTGACAGGCTTTTAAAGCGATGTCAACCTTAACGGAAATGAATTAAATAAATATGAATAAACTAATTATTTCGCTTATGAAAAGAATCATTTATCCAGTGATTGTACTAATGGGGATCTGGTTTATGGTTTCATGCAATTCTGCCGACTTTCTGGACGAAACAGTAACGACAGATCTTGATGAAGCAACCGTTTTCTCTGATAGTACATACACTACTGCATTTTTAACCGATATTTATACCAATATTGGTTTTGCCAGTAATTTCGATCGATTTAACGATTGGGGCACATCAAGTGGTGGTTTACAAACTGCTTGCGATGAGGCTGAGCCTCGTCAGTTATCAGCAATTACAACCGATGTACAATTTGCAACGGGTACAGTAAATTCGGTAATTGTTGATAACAGTTCGTGGATTAGGCCTTATGAAAATATTCGTAAAGTCAATCAGTTGCTTAAGCATCTTCCTGAAGTGCCAATAGCAGAGGGGCGCAAGGAGATTTATGCTGCTGAAGCTCGTTTTTTAAGAGCCTGGTATTACTTTGTTCTAGTACGTCACTATGGAGGTGTTCCTTTAATCGGGGATGTTGTTTATACACGCGATGATGAAATTAATACAGTACGTAACACCTTTGCTGAGTGCGTAGATTACATCGTTTCAGAATGCGATGAAGCTGCTAAGGTTTTACCAAATAATCCTTCTGGTCGGGAACGTGGACATGCCGGTGCCGGTGCTTGTATGGCATTAAAAGCAAGGGTGCTTTTATACGCTGCAAGTCCGTTATATAACGGTAGCGATTTTGCTTCCGAATTCCCTGATATTAAACCACTTTTAGGTTACCCTGAGTACTCTGCGGAACGTTGGAAATTAGCACGCGATGCTGCCCGTCAGGTAATTTCAATGAACGCCTATTCGCTTTATATTGATAATGCTGAAGAAGCAGGACGTGGTTTTTACCGGCAATATATTCCGAGCGACTGGGTTGCCGACGGAGCTTACAGCGGTACAATACTCGAGCATAAACGAGCAATGGGCAGGTGGCGCGAAAACCTTTTTCAACCTCCTTCAAGAGGTGGAGGCGGAGGTGGCTGGCCCTACCAGGAATTGGTGGATGCCTTCCCGATGAAAAATGGTAAAGCCATTACTGATCCGAATTCCGGTTATGATCCGAATGATCCGTATGCGAACCGTGATCCCCGTCTGTTTAACAGTATTGTTTACGATCAGGTTCCATTAAGAAATGCTTCAATCGAGAGTGTTCCGGTAAATATTTATTTAGGCAACTACAATGGACAACCCGCGGGGCAAGATGCAGTTTACACAGGAACACCTACCGGTTATTACTTCAAAAAGCAACAGCACAAACAAGCCGCAGCAAATTATTTTATCGAAGTAAATCAGGCTCGCCCGCTAATGCGTTACGCCGAACTTTTACTCAATTATGCTGAAGCTCAAAACGAATACGAAGGTCCAACTACTGACGTTTTTGAAATTTTGAAAAATATACGCGAACGGGCAGGAATTGAACCGGGTGAAGACGGAATGTATGGAATTGATTCCGGAATGAACCAGGAAGCGATGCGCGAATTTATCCAAAATGAAAGACGTGTAGAACTTGCCATTGAAGGTTTCAGAATTTGGGATGTGCGCCGTTGGATGATTGCTGAGCAAACCGATAACAAAACCATGCATGGAATGGAAATAACCAGGAATGGTGAAGAGGCGAGCTATAAAACATTTGAAGTGCGCAAAAGGATTTTTAGAAAAGCCATGTATTTCTGGCCGATACCATATGCCGAGGTAGCCAAATCGCCGGAGCTGGTTCAAAATCCATACTACTAACAGAACATCAATTTTCACAAAATCAGAATATGATGAAAAGATCAAAATACATACTACGATTCCTGTTTCTTTCAGCGGTAATGGCATTTGTAATCGGTGGCTGCGATGTGTTAGACACTGAAGACAAGGAATATGTTGAAAGTGAAAAGACGATTGCAGGAAATTGGAAAATTATAGAAGCCTACAGAAACGATGTGGAAATAACTGATTTAATGGATTTTAGTCAATTTAGTGTCAGTTTTAACGCTGATAACAGTTATACCATCGAGAACTATCTTCCCTTTATTGTAAGCGACAATGGGAGTTGGGATTTGGACGACCCACAGTATCCCTTCAAAATTCTGTTTACCGTTGACGGTGAAGCAGAGACGCTTATTTCCGATTTAAACTTTCCAATCGTGGATGGTACACGTCAAATTGGACTGACTTTTAGTCCGGGGTGCCACAGTAACCAATATACCTACATTTTGGAAGAAGTATCTAATTAATAGAATAATAGAACATTTATGAAAATATTTAATATAAAGGTCAGAAGTATATCGGTGGTAAAGGTGATTCCGATACTGGTATTATTTCTTTTGACCCAATGTTTATACCTGGATTCGGTAGACCAAGAATCCAGTGTAAAAGCCGGAGATGTAGCAACTTTCACTATGAATATCAGGGTGGAGCCGGCTGAGAATAGCAGCGATGTAAGACTGGTAGTTGGTTATTTGGTACCCAAAAGCTGGGATGCTGCTAACAATACGGATGTTACTTATACCAGTAACATCGACGAAGGTGTAAAAACTATGTCTTTAATTCCGGAGGGTAACCTGCCCAGGAATGGAAATGGGCTAACCTGGCAAGCCGGTCTGAAAAACAAATACGGCGTTGGACCCAACGTACTCGACGATATGGAGTGGATTGTATACTGGTCAGACGAGGTGTACAATGTTACTAATGGCGAGAAATTACAAGCCGCAGTTTCGTTAAAAACAAAAACCGGCCCTGATAATCTTCGTGCCAAACTCGGATTTTTCCTGAATCATACAAACGACGGATTAAGTAACAGTACCGATCATAACAAGGTGATGTATTCCGACTGTTTTGAAGTGGTAGAAGGAGAAGGAAGTGTAATCGATTTTTGTGAATTACATTATAATTCTGCACAACCAATTAATGCTACTAAAGATGATATCCTTACCATCAAATTCCAGGGCGATATTGGCGAGAACATTCTGGATGACGCAAGTGAGGTGTATTTCTGCGGAACCGCTTATACCGACAACGGTAACGCTTACACCGTTTGTGGAATGGAAGAAAAAGCAAATATGCTTAAAGAGAATGAATTTGGGCATACGTACAGTTTAACATTTTGGCCGGCCGGATTTTTCGGAATACCGGATGATGAGTCCATTATTAGGATCGACTATTCATTCCTGAATGAAGATGGAAGTCTTGAGTTGCAACAAACAGCGGAAGATGGAACAGAATCTCCCTTTGTTTATGAATTCATATGTAAGTAAAGGAGACACTTCAATTTTAATCACATTAAAAATTAGAATTTATGCAAAACATATATAGATTGATTAGCAGGAAAATCCTCTTGCTTTCACTCCTAATATTTTCAATTGGAAGTGCTTCCGTTTACGGACAAGATGACGATTCAAAAGTTAGTGTTTCTAACCTTGGAATTGTGGTCGACAATTATGGCAATCCAATTGCAAATGTAAAGATTCAGAAAAAGGGAGATGATGCAGTTATCTCATCTGATGAACAAGGACAATTTGAACTCAATGCAAAGGATGGAGAGGTTCTAATTCTTTCTCATCCTAAATTTTACGAGAAGTATATAAAAGTAACTCCCGGATTATTAACTGATGCCGGAACAGAGTTTCAATTGGTTGAAAAGTATTTGGAACAACACGAGAATTTGGATGTGTTGTATGGAGAAACCACAAAAGAGGAATACCTTGGTGCAGCTTCAACCATTTACAACAATGAATTAAGCAGTACGCTTTCAAATTCTATTATTAGTTCTTTCTCAGGAAGACTTTCCGGGTTGTACGTTCAGCAACATCATGGTTTCAGAGTTCCTGCAACAAGTGCAAACTCAAGCCAGGATTTGATCGGTTCGGTGCCAATTACCGGACAGGGTACACCAAGCGATAATAGCCAGTTTTATTTGAACGCTAGAGGAATAGCACCGGTAACTGTGGTTGACGGTATTCAGCGCGAATTGTACTCGCTTGATCCGGAAGACATCGAATCTGTTTCAATGCAAAGAGATGCGTTATCTTCCATTTTATTGGGAATGAGAAGTTCCAGGGGCGTTTTACTGATAACAACGAAAAAGCCGACAAAAGGAAAATTTCAGCTTTCGTTTACAGGGAAATATGGCGTGCAAAGTGCAATAAATACTCCTGAAGCATTACCTGCCTACCAATATGCATATTTGTTAAATGAAGCATTACAAAACGATGGTAAATCACCTGCCTACACGGCTGAAGATTTTGAAGCCTTTAGAAATGGAACGAATGAATTTACACATCCTAATGTTGATTGGTACAACACAGCTTTAAATAAAAATGCACCTATTCAGAGTTACAACCTGAACGTTACCGGTGGAAGTAAATCTGCCAGTTACTATGTAAGTGTCGGGTATTTCAACCAGGAAGGATTGTTTGAAACTTCGCCGATGAATTCGTATAATACTAACCTCGAGCTCGACAGGTATCTTATCAGTTCAAAACTCAATATTGATGTTACAAAAGAGTTGAATCTTGGAGTTACAATAATTGGTCGAATTGAACAGGGAAATCAGCCCGGAGCCGGTTACTCGAATATTCTGAGCGACATTTACAGAACACCAAATAGTGCCTATCCGATTTATAATCCTGATGGCTCATATGGTGGCGATGTTTCTTTTACAAATAACATCTATTCTCAAACTATAAATTCGGGTTATATCACCGACGAATCTCGCGATATCATGGCAAATCTTAATCTTAACTACGATTTGTCGCGGTTTTTAGAAGGTTTGTCGGCATCAGCTATCACTAATATCTCTTCACAAAACAGAGGTGCAACTGAGCGCAGTAAACGCAGTTTAGTATATGAATACACTCCGTCAGAAGATGGAGTGGGTGGAACATACGATCCTTTTGGAAATCTGTCTCCTCAGTCGAATAATTTTATTTCGGTATCAAATTCAACTTATTGGTACGGACAGCTTGCTCTGAACTATGAAGTTAGTAAAGGAGATCACAATATCGATGCTTCGCTTGTTGGCGATATGCAAAATATACTGATCAACTATGATTTACCAATGCGACCTGCAAATATTACGGCCAAAGCAAAATATAATTATGCTGAAAAGTATTTTGTTGAAGCCGCTGTAAACAGAAGTTATTTTAATCGTTACATGCCCGGCAAACAATGGGGAACTTTTTATGCTGCCGGTTTGGGATGGAATATGAAAAAGGAGGCTTTTCTGGCCGATGTGGATTGGTTGAACAAGCTTAAGATAAGGTCGGTATTTGGTAGAACAGGAAATGGCGTTGAAAACTCAGGTTATTATTTATGGCGTCAAACATTCCGACAAAGTGTAATGGACTATACTTACCTGCAGGGGTATTCGCAATCATTGGGCGTTGCAACCATAGATAATGCTCCTTTGGCAAATGAGAATATTACCTGGGAGAAAGCACATAAATTGAATGTTGGAGCCGACATTAGTATGTTTAACGATCACCTGTCGATTACCGCAGACTATTATCGCGATAAGTACTTCGATCTCTTGCAGATCAGAGGAAAAGACATCGCCTTGCTTGGTTTTGCTTATCCGGCTGAAAATATTGGTAAGAAGCTATTTAAAGGAGGAGAAGCCAGTATTACTTATCAAAATAATATTGGAAACTTTAACTATTTCGTTACTGCAAACTGGGGTATCAATGCTTCTGAAGTATTGTTTATTGATGAACAGTACAAACAGGAAGAGTACAATAAACTTACCGGTCAGCCTGATGGGGCATTGTTTGGTCTTGTTGCCGATGGATTTTTTAATTCACCGGAAGAAATTGAACAAAGTGCAGTAATCGAAGGATTTGATATTGTTCCCGGTGATGTGAAGTACAAAGACCTGAATGGCGACGGTGTAATTAACCAATACGATCATACTGTGATCGGGGGCGACAAACCATTGTCGTATTACGGAGTGACTGCAGGTTTCAATTATGCAGGATTCGACTTTCATGTGATGTTCCAGGGAGCATACAATCGTGATATGTATTTAGGTGACAACACATTTATGGCCGGCTTCCAGGGCTACGGACAAAGCTATGGTCAGGCCTACACGCATATGATTGAGCGATGGACTCCTGAAACAAAAGAAACGGCACAATATCCACGCCTTTCAGCCGGAGGAAATACTTACAACATGAGCCCTAACAACTGGGCATCATCATTCTGGGTGAAGTCGGGCGATTATTTCCGGGTTAAGGATATTTACCTGGCTTACACGCTGCCTTCTTCAATAAGCGATCGTTTCTTCGGAGGTACCAAAGTTAAGTTCTTCGTAAGCGGACAAAATGTATTTACCAAGGCCGACTGTGACCTTGTTGATCCGGAAATCTCATACTTCGGGAACTACCCTGCACAGCGCGTGCTTAGTAGCGGAGTAAATATCAAGTTCTAACATAAACTTAAAAATTGTAAGTAATGAAAATTAAAAAATATATTCTGATGTTGGGAGTTGGTTTGGCACTTTTGAATACTTCATGTACAGATGATTATGAGTCTGTTCCTTTGGAGCAGTTCACGCTGGACTTTGTATTTTCCGAAACCGATTCGCTGGGCGTTCAGGCTCACCAATATCTAAACTCGGTTTATTCTCAAATGCAGAATGGACACAACCGTGTTGGAGGCGATTATCTCGATGCCGCAACCGATGATGCAATATCATCATCGTTAACAGAAAATGATGTTTATAAACTGGCTACCGGACAATATACATCGGCAAGCCAGATTGGTTCCGATATGCGATGGAACCAGTATTACGAGGGAATAAGAACGGCTACTACGTTCATAACGAATATTGATAAAGTTCCTTTGATGGATACTTTTAATGATGGGCAGCCGCTAAACAGAGCATGGAAAAGTGAGGCTCGTTTTATTCGTGCACTTCACTATTTCGAATTAATCAAACGTTACGGAGGTGTGCCTGTTTTAGGTGATCATGTTTATCAGTTGGGAGAAGATATTGAGTTACCTCGTAATACCTTCGAAGAATGTGTTGAGTACATTGTAAGCGAGCTTGATGCCATTAAAGATAGCTTAAGAACTGCTCCGATTGCCGACTTGTCTACAAAAGGGCACGTTGTTACACGCGAAGCGGCCTTGGCTTTAAAAGCAAGAGTGCTGCTTTATGCTGCAAGTCCTTTGTTTAACGGAGGAAATATTAATGCAACCAATCCATTAACAGGTTATACTGACTACAGTGCCGACAGATGGAAACTGGCTGCCGATGCTGCAAAATCCTTTATCGACAATAACAGCTATTTTCAATTGTTACCTGAGTTTGATAAAGTATTTATTGAAGACGCCAACCGGGAAATTATATTTTTCCGTCAGGGGGGCAACGGCCGTAGCATTGAAACAACAAACGGACCAGTTGGTTTTAGCAGCCAAAATCTTGGTAACGGAAGGACAAGTCCATCTCAAAACCTGGTTGATGCCTTTCCGATGCTCGATGGTAGGTCAATTACTGATACTTCATCAGCATACAGGTATGATCCCTCAGCAATGTATCAGAACCGCGATCCGCGTTTAAAGAAAACCGTGCTGCATAACGGAGCATCCTGGTTAAATACTTCTTTAGAAACTTTCGACGGAGGAGTAAATAATCCTGACGGAGCAACGCAGAAAACAAAAACCAGTTACTATTTGCGAAAATTCATGGGGCCTTTTGAAAATGAGGCTAATTACTATGATGTTCGACATAACTGGATTTCATTTCGTTACGCGGAGGTGCTGTTGAATTTTGCGGAAGCTCAGAATGAATGTGCAGGTGCAACAGATGAAGTTTACCAGGTAATAAAAGACCTGAGAGCAAGAGCAGGTATTGAGTCCGGTAACGATGGAATGTACGGACTAACTCCGGGAATGAGCACAGAGGAAATGCGTGCCATCATACAGAACGAAAGAAGAATTGAGTTGGCTTTTGAAGAGCACCGGTACTGGGATATAAGGAGATGGAAGATTGCTGAAGAAGTGTTTAATGAGCCTGTTGAAGGATTAGTTATCATTAAAAGTGGTGGTGCTATGATTCCAAACTTCGTGGATGTATTGTCAACCACTTTCCAGGAGCGGCAATATTTATATCCAATTCCTTATTCAGAGG
Source organism: uncultured Draconibacterium sp. (assembly GCF_963676815.1). Lineage (NCBI taxonomy): Bacteria > Pseudomonadati > Bacteroidota > Bacteroidia > Marinilabiliales > Prolixibacteraceae > Draconibacterium > uncultured Draconibacterium sp. Next base: position 698,339 of record NZ_OY781365.1, on the reverse strand, counting down.
TGATTAAAAACCAGAATATGGTTCAAAATCCAGGCTGGGAGTGATCACAATAACAATATAAATGTCAATTTATTGAATATGAAAAAATTATTATTACTACTAATAAGTATACAATTCTTTCAAGTGGTTCTGGCTCAGCAAATTACTGTTAGCGGAATTGTATCATCATCCGATGGGGAGTTACTGCCCGGCGTAAATGTTGTTATTGACGGAACTACCATTGGAACAACAACGGATTTTGACGGGAAATATCAAATTTCAGTCAAAACAGGAGAGAAACTAATCTATTCATTTATCGGGTTTAAGAAGGAAGAGATGATCGTAACCGGTGAAACGGTTTTAGATGTTGTTTTGGCTCCGGATTTAACCGACCTTGATGAAGTTGTAGTTGTTGGTTACGGTGAAACCAAAAGGATTACCAGTACCGGATCTGTTAGTGCCATTCAGGCAAGGGAGTTAAAAACCATTCCAACATCAAGTGTGCAGAATGCCCTGTATGGAAAAATGCCGGGATTCTTTACGCAACAAAGATCGGGACAACCCGGTAAAGATGCATCCGACTTTTTTATTCGTGGTGCAAGTTCGTTAAATGCTGAAGGGAACCAACCGCTTATTATCGTGGATGATGTTCAGTATTCATTTGATCAGCTGTCGCAGATAAATGTGAATGAAATTGAAAGTATCTCGATCTTAAAAGATGCTTCTACAACTGCAGTATACGGTATTAAAGGTGCGAATGGTGTGTTGGTTGTAAAAACACGCCGCGGTAAAGAAGGAAAACCGAAAGTAAATTTAAGGGTTGAAAGTGGTATTCAGACACCTGTTCGAAAGCCTAAGTTCTTGAATTCGTACCAAACAGCAAAGTTGGTAAACGAAGCTTATGCAAATGATGGACTTCAGCCACAGTTCTCGCAGGAGGACCTTGATTTGTTCCAAAGTGGAGAAGATCCTTACGGACACCCTGATGTAGACTGGTACGACGAAATTTTTAAGAAAGTGGCTTTTCAGCACAATGCGAATATCGATTTTTCGGGTGGTACTGAACGGTTGAAGTATTTTATCTCGGGTGGTGCATTTACTCAAAATGGATTGATTGAGGATTTCAACGATCCGTATAACGAAGTAAACAGTAACTACTTTTACCGAAGGTTCGACTACCGTACAAACCTCGACTTTGATGTAACCAATACGCTTAAATTAAGGCTCGATATTACTTCTCGTTTCGGAAACATAAACCAGCCACGTGGGCAAAATGTTGTTGGAGAAATTTATAATTTCTCGAAAATACACCCGTATTCGTCGCCGGTTATGAACCCGAATGGTACTTATTCATATGCGTATGATACTGATGAGAAACTGCCAACCTTAAACGCACGCATTGCTAACGGTGGTTACGAGCGTATTCGCCGATCTGATTATAATGTCCTTTTCGGTGCTACACAAAAGCTTGACTTTTTAGTTAAAGGTTTGGAAGCTTCGGGTAGAGTTGCCTTTTCAAGTATTGAAGAAAACAACCGCCAGGTTTTCAGAAGTTCTTTCCCAACTTATCATTATGATGCGGTGAATGACAGTTACAGTATCGATCCGAGAGGACAATATGCTTATGGTAGTTATGCTGTATTAGGTTCTCAGAACAGGTTTGAAAAAGATTTGAATATCCAGGCATTTTTACGCTACGATAAACAAATTCTTTTCGATCATAATTTGAATGTTATGCTGTTATATAACCGCCAAAGTAGAACATCGAAATCTAATGTTCCGGCAAACTTTGAAGGGTATACTGCAAAAGTTAGCTACAATTACCGCGATAAATACCTGATCGATTTTAACGGAGCTTATAACGGTACCGATAGGTTTGGCAGCGACAATCGTTTTGGTTTCTTCCCTGCTGTTGGCGTTGGATATGCGATCTCGGAAGAGCCGTTTTTTAAGGATGCATTCTCCAATGTACAACTGTTTAAAATCAGGGCTTCATACGGTTTAGTAGGTTCCGATGTAGCTCCTGGAAATCGTTATTTATACCGCCAGGTTTACCAAACCGGCTACGGTTATAATTTTGGAGAAAGTGTTTGGGCAGCTGCTTACCCTAATGTATACGAAGGAAGTTTAGGTAACGACAATGTTACCTGGGAGAAAGCCCGAAAATTTGATGTTGGTATCGATGCTAACTTGTTCGATAAGGTATCGCTTACCATTGATTATTTCTACGATTATCGGTTTGATCAGTTAGTTACCAAACAAGATGTTCCTGCTATTTTGGGTATCGGAATTTCTCCATCGAACATTGCAGAAACCGAGAATCGTGGATTTGATGGAAAGATCGATTTTCAAACCAAAATCTTTAAAGATTTTCACTTCAATACCAGTTTTGTGTTCTCGTATGCAAAAAACAAAGTGTTATACAAAGCTGAAGCAGAACAGGCTTATCCATGGTTACAGGAAACAGGTCGCCCAATTGGCCAGCCGTTTGGTTATACATTTGTCGGATTCTACAGTCAGGACGATATTGATATGTTGAATGATAATAATCCGGATAATGATGTAGCTACTCCTCTAAATGATGTTCCTGTTCAGGCCGGAGACTTGAAATATGCAGACTTAAATGAGGATGGAGTGATTGATAACTTCGATCGTGGACCAATTGGAAAACCAAACCTTCCGAATACCACACTTGGATGGTCGTTGGGAGGCTATTTTAAAGGATTCACTGTTAACGTATTGTTTCAGGGATCTTTCAACTACAGTTTCAGTGTAGTGGGTACCGGAATTGAGCCATTTAAAAGTCAGTTCCAGCCGATTCACCTCGACCGTTGGACACCGGAGACAGCCGAAACAGCAACTTTCCCAAGGTTAACAAGTAATCCGACAACTGTAAATAGCGGATCGGCTTATATGTCAGATTTTTGGCTGGTTGATGCCTGGTATATGCGTTTGAAAACGGTTGATCTGGGTTACCAGATACCTCAGCGTGTGTTGCCCTTTAATTTGAACAGTGCAAGGTTATATGTGAATGCTTATAACCTGTTCACATGGACAAGCTACGATAAGTATCAGCAGGATCCGGAAATTTCAACAAATACCGCTGGTGATGCTTATATGAATCAGCGCGTTGTGAATTTAGGATTGCAGATTACATTTTAATTTTACATAGTTTAGTTTAGTATGGAGATGTTCCTGCGGATGCGCAGGAACACTCCTTTTTTTGATTAAAAATAATATCCATTTCAAAATGAACATTCAAAAAACGTGTTTGGCACTAGTTGTTTTCTTGTGTGCAGTTGCCGCTGAAGCAAAAGTAAGTGTGCCACATTTCTTTTCCGATAATATGGTATTGCAACGTAACGGGGTAATTAAAATCTGGGGAGAGGCCGACAAAAAGGAAGCAGTAACTATTTCTTTTAACGGTGTTGAAGAAACAGTTAGTGCCTCGAAAGACGGTAGCTGGTTGATAGAACTACCTGCAATGAAGCATGGTGGTCCGTTTGAAATGACAATTGCCGGAAAGGAGAATACGATTGTATTGAAGAATATCTTGATTGGAGATGTTTGGATTTGCAGTGGCCAGTCGAATATGGAATTTAATTTAGATGGTGACTTAACGGCCGATGAGGCGATAAAAAACTCAGAAAATTCAAAAATCCGCTTTCTGACAGTACCAAAGTCAATTCAAACAAAAGAGAAATATGATATCGGCGAGACTTACTGGGTGGAATGTAATCCGTCAACATCAGCCCATTTTTCAGCCGTTGGATATTTTTTCGGTAAAAAATTACAGGAAGATCTTGATGTTCCGGTTGGATTGATTCACTCGTCGTGGGGCGGAACAGATATTGAACCCTGGACAAGCTGGGAAGCGTCGATGAACAACGACGAATATGCCTCATTTAAAGGAAAAACACTTGAAAAGGCCGCTGGTTTTACTTCAGAAGATATCGACCGCTTTAAGGCAGCAATGAATGATGATCCTGCATTAGCGAAGAAATGGTACGATCCGGAAACCAAGGTAAAAAGTTGGACAAAAATGGAAGTACCAAAAATCTGGGACGGAGATTTAGGAAACGAAGATGGAATTATATGGTTTCGAAAGGAAATTGAATTGCCGGCTAATGCAGAAGGAGCGGTTGGCACCATTCAATTGGGTGGAATCGACGATGAAGATATTACATGGATTAATGGTGAAAAAGTAGGTTCAATTGATTTGTGGCTGGCCAATAGAAAATACGAGATAAAAAAAGGAATTTTAAGAGCCGGTAAGAACACAATTATTGTACGTGTAAAAGATACCGACACTAACGGGGGAATGTTTGGAGAAGCTGAGCAACTCTATTTGGAGGTAAATGGAACAAAATATCCATTGGCAGGACAGTGGGATTATAAACCTTCGGTATTAAGTTCAGAATACGGATTTAATTCTGCCGGTACCAGTCCAAATGGTTTTGCTTCATTATTGTACAATGGAATGATTCATCCGATGGTTGGAATTGGAATAAAAGGAGTCATCTGGTATCAGGGCGAAAACAATGCCGGCGAAGCTTATCGGTACCGCAAATTATTCCCAAATCTAATTAGCGATTGGAGAAAACAGTGGGGCTACGATTTTCCTTTCTTATGGGTACAGTTGGCCAGTTTTATGGCAGTTGATGAGCAACCATTGGAAAGTGAATGGGCCGAGTTGCGCGAAGCTCAAAACATGACACTGTCTCTACCAAAAACAGGTCAAGCAGTTATTACTGATATTGGCGAAGCTTTCGATATTCATCCCAGAAACAAAAAAGATGTTGGTTTCAGGTTGGCTCACACCGCACTTAATGTGGCTTATGGAGAAAATGTGTTGCCTTCGGGACCTGTATTTGAAAAAATGGAAAAAGCCGGAACCAGAATGATCCTTTCTTTTTCGCAAAAGGGTAACGGACTTTCTACCCGGGATAAAAACAAATATGGCTATCTAAATGGATTTGTAATTGCCGGTGAAGATCAAGTGTTTCATTGGGCACAAGCCTACATATCGAATGATAAAGTAATTGTATGGAGCGATGAAGTAAAAAATCCGGTGGCCGTGCGCTACGGTTGGGCCAATAATCCAATTGAAATAAACCTTATCAACAGCGATGGTTTGCTTGCTTCTCCTTTCCGGACAGATAGCTGGAAAGGCATTACAGAACCGGAGTAAACAGAATAACGGAAAAAGATATTGTTATGAAGAAGTTCATGTTGTTAATTTTAGTTGTTACCAGTTTTTGTATTGTTCTTTCGGCAGGTGCTGCCGAGGTAAAAAAAGCAACAACCTACAGTCAAACAATGGATAAAGAAATAGGGGTGGTTGTTATTACGCCCGAAGGATACACGGCTCTTGAGCATTACCCTGTTCTGTATCTGTTGCATGGATACAGTGGAAACCAAAAGGACTGGATTACAAAAGTTCCTCAAATAAAGGATTACGCCGATTTATATCAATTTATAATTGTTTGCCCCGATGGAGGGTATTCAAGTTGGTACTTTGATAGTCCCGTAGATAACAACTGGAAATATGAAACCTATATTGCCGATGAACTTATCAATTGGGTAGATAAGAAGTACAGTACAAGAGGGTCGCGCGAAGGACGCGCAATTACCGGATTAAGCATGGGCGGGCACGGAGCATTGTACCTTGCTTTTCGTCATCAGGATGTGTATGGAGCTGCTGGTAGCATGAGCGGCGGCGTTGATATCCGTCCGTTTCCAAAGAATTGGGGACTTTCAGAAAGATTGGGTGCCTATGCTGACAATCCTGAAAACTGGGAGAAAAATACAGTAATAAATCTTGTATACAAATTAGAGCCCAATGCCCTCAAAATAACTTTCGATTGCGGAACAGAAGATTTCTTTTACGGTGTAAATTGTAAGCTTCATGAAAAGTTGGCTGAGCGAAATATTCCGCACGATTTTACTGCAAGACCCGGTGGTCATACTTGGGAATATTGGGCAAATTCAATTGCTTTCCAATCGGTATTTTTTCATCACTTTTTTGAAAAAGCAAAACAAGAATAATCGAACTAACCGATATAATCAGAAACTATTATGAGAAATATTTTTATTCTTGCCTTGGTTCTAATGAGTATGATTCCCGGACAATTGTATTCCCGGACTTTAAACTCCGCAAACGAAAGAGAGAATTGGAATGCAAACTGGATTGAAGCCAATGGTGTGGATGGGAATGCCTACGGAATTTACTATTTCAGAAAGAATATTAACCTGGATAAAAAGCCGGAAAGATTTATCATACATGTTTCGGCAGATAATCGGTATAAACTTTTTGTTAATGGCGAATTGGTTTCGCTGGGGCCTGCTCGGGGTGATATTTACTACTGGAATTACGAAACGCTCGATATCGCACCTTACCTCAATTCCGGTAAAAACAATGTTGCGGCTTTAGTCTGGAATGAAGGAGAGTTACGCCCTGAAGCACAGGTCAGTATCCGAACCGGTTTCATTTTACAGGGCGACACTAAAAAAGAGGAAATACTAAATACCAACAACAGCTGGAAATGCATGCAAGACAGGGGATACAGCGCAGCACCAAGTATCTTTTGTGCCAGTACCGGCGAAATGGTAGATATGCATAAAAGCATATTAGATTGGAATGATCCTTCTCTGGATGATAGTAAGTGGCCAAATGCAAGAAATCTTACCCAGTCTTTATTAAAAGGCGAATGGGATGGATCTGGCTGGATGCTCGTTCCGTCAACTTTACCTCAGATGGAATTGAAATACGATCGCATAAAAAGTTTGCGAAAAATTGAAGGGATGAAGGCCCCCGCAGGTTTCCCCGAAACTGAAATGGCAATAACCATTCCGGCACATTCAAAAGTAACTATGTTGCTTGATCAAACCTACCTTACGAATGCCTATTTGACCCTGAACTTTGATAAAGGAAAAAATGCACAAATTAGCATTAAATACGCCGAAACATTGATGGATGAATTTACTGATTTTGGTGCGCGAAAAAGTAACAGAAATGAGGTGGATGGAAAAATTTTCTATGGCCGGAGAGATAGTCTGATTTCCAATGGACGAGAGGGACAAAACTACACGACTCTTTACTGGAGAACGTTTCGATATATTCAGCTTACGGTACAAACCGAAGATGAGCCGCTAATCATTACTGATATTTATGGCACATTTACCGGCTATCCTTTTCAGCAAGAGGCGGTTTTCAATACAGAGAATGATGAAATAAATAAAATCCTCGATATCGGCTGGCGCACTGCCCGGCTTTGTGCAATGGACTCGTACTGGGATTGTCCGTATTACGAACAACTGCAATATATCGGTGATACCCGCATTCAGGCGATGATTACATATTACAACAGTAGCGACGATCGGTTGGCAAGAAATGCGCTAACTTTAATGGATCATTCTCGATTATCCGAAGGTGTTACCTTAAGCCGCTATCCATCGAAAGGCACACAGGTAATTTCAACCTTTTCGCTTTGGTACATTGGTATGTTGCACGACTACTGGATGTATCGTTCGGACGCTGAATTTGTTAAGGAGAAACTTGCCGGGACACGAGCAATTCTTGATTTTTTTAGCAAATACCAACAGGAAGATGGATCGTTAAAAGATACACCTTACTGGAATTTTGTAGACTGGGCAAATGGCGATGGCTGGATGATCGGTATTTCTCCGAAAGGACCTGACGGGAGCTCTGCCATTATTGATATGCAATTGTTTTGGGCTTATCAATGGGCAGCAACGCTGGAGTCGAAACTTGGAATGCCTGCTTATGCCGAGATTTACGAACAAAAGGCAGAACTTTTGAAAGAAACCATACTGAAAAAATATTGGGATTCATCCAGAAATTTGTTCTCCGATACGAAGGAAAAGAAACATTTTTCGCAACATGCCAACGCATTGGCGATTTTAACCGGCCTTGTTGATGATGATAATTTGAAACCGATTTGCAATAGCTTGCTAATGGATAAATCTCTTACTCAATGTACGCTCTATTTTAGTTATTATCTATTTCAGGCGCTTGTAAAAGGAGGTATGGGAGACGATTACATGGAATGGCTGGATGTTTGGCGCAACGCAATGAAAGAAGGTTTGACAACCTGGCCCGAAACATCGAATCTGGAATATACACGTTCGGAGTGTCATGCATGGTCAAGCAGCCCAAATATCGAATTTTACAGAACTGTATTGGGAATCGATAGTGATGCACCCGGTTTCTCATCAATAAAAATTGAACCTCATCTGGGGGAACTTAACAATGTTAGCGGAGAAATGCCACATCCCAATGGAAAGATCGCGGTGAAATATGAACTCACTGGAAATAAATGGGAAATCAATATTGATATTCCTCTTACTATTTCAGGGACTTTTATTTGGAAAGGAACTACATACACATTGAAGGGTGGAAATAATAGTTTCTCTTTGTAAAGGGAGTTCCCTTTCCAGATAGGTGATTCTCTAAAGATTGGGCTAATCTTTAAATACCCAGAATTTGATTTTTTTCTTCGATTATTAATGCAAAAATCTACTATTAAGTTACTTACTATGAAATCGTTTCTTTACAAAATACATACAACAAAATATCTTCTGATTTTAGCTGGTATTATTGTGTCTGGCGCAATTTGTCAGGCTCAACCGACACGAATTTCTCTGGATTCGTCTGATCCAAATATTGAGTGGCAAATTAAACCACAGGATGATGTAGTGAACTCGGGTAAGGAAATTTCAACTCCGGGTTTTTATATGGGCGATTACGTCGCAGGAGTGGTGCCGGGTGTTGTGTTTACCGCCTACGTTGAGGCAGGTTTGGAGAAAGATCCCAATTTTGCTGATAATATCCACCAGGTAGATGAAACTTTTTATAACAGACCATTCTGGTATCGGACTGAATTTCAGACTCCGGATTCGTTGAAAGAAGGTCAACGTGTATGGCTTCATTTTGATAACACCAACCGCTACGCCGATTTCTATTTTAATGGGGTAAAGCTTTCAGGAACAGAAACTTCTACCAGAGACGTAAGCGGTCATATGTTACGATCTAAATTCGATGTAACTGATTTATTAAAAACCTCGGGAGATAATGCCGTTGCCGTATTAATTACAGATGCTGATCAGAAAAAAAAGCGAGATTCGAAAGAAGGCTTTGGAGTGACTGCCAGTCCAACATACCTTGCTGCTGCCGGCTGGGATTGGATGCCTTATGTGCCTGGTAGATTGGCCGGTATTACCGGAAATACCTACCTGGAAATAACCGGAGATGTGGTATTGGAAGATCCATGGATTCGATCGGAACTGGAATCGAATGAAACCGCATACCTTGAATTCCAGTCAGATATTAAGAATACATCCTTAGAAAGGAAAGAGGCAACAGTCACAATTCTTGTTCAGCCAGGCGATATTCAGGTTTCAAAAAAAGTTACTATCGAAGCTGGAGCCACTGAAACTGTTTATATGAACCGAAAGAAGCTTAAACAATTAATTCTGAAGAATCCGAAACTTTGGTGGCCGAATGGTTATGGAGATCCAAATCTGTACACGTGTACCGTAACTTGTGCTATTAATGGAAAAGTAACCGATGAACAGGAAATTACTTTCGGTATTCGAAAATATGAATACAGATTTGAAAAAAATGCTGCCGGTTGGCCTGTAATGACATTCTATATTAACGGACAAAAACTATTTATTAAAGGCGGAAACTGGGGGATGAGCGAGTATTTGCTTCGCTGCAGTGATGAGGAATACGAAAAGAAAATTGCCTTACACAAAGATATGAACTACAATATGATTCGTCTGTGGACAGGATGTGTTACCGATGATGAATTTTATGATTACTGTGATAAATACGGCATCATGGTTTGGGATGATTTCTGGTTGTACGTGGCTTATAATGATGTGGCTAATGACGAGGATTTTAAAACGAATGCGCTTGACAAAGTAAAACGTTTGCGAAATCATGCTTGTATTGCACTTTGGTGTGGAGCTAACGAAACTCATCCAAAACCTGAACTGGATAATTATCTGAGAGGAATTATTGGCTCGGAAGATCATAACGACAGAATGTACAAGTCATCATCGAATCAGGATGGTTTGTCCGGTAGCGGTTGGTGGGGAAATCAACCACCGAAACACCATTTTGAGAATTCGGGTAGTAATTTGGCATGGAACGATCCACCATATCCATACGGCGGCGATTGCGGTTATGGAATGCGTTCAGAAATTGGAACAGCGACTTTCCCGGTTTATGAAAGTGTGATTAAGTTTATCCCGGAAGATGAACAATGGCCTCTGCCTACTGATGAGGCGTTAAAAGACGGCGACGATTCTGCCTGGAACAAACACTTTTTTGGGAAAGAGGCTTCAAATGCCAATCCGGTGAATTACAAAGCAGCCGTTAACAATCAGTTTGGTGAATCATCAGGACTTGAAGAGTTTTGTGAAAAAGCTCAGCTCTTAAATATTGAGGTGATGAAAGGTATGTACGAAGCCTGGAATGATAAAATGTGGAACGATGCAAGCGGAATCCTGATTTGGATGTCACAGTCGGCTTACCCTTCATTTGTTTGGCAAACCTACGACTATTATTACGATGCTTCCGGTTCTTATTGGGGAGCTAAAAAAGCATGTGAGCCTCATCATATTCAATGGAACTCGTCAAGTAATAGCGTTAAAGTGATCAACTCTTCTTCAGAAGAATTAAAAGACGTAACTGCAACTGCAAAAGTGTTTGATATAAATGGAAAGGAGATGCCTGAGTATGCAAAAACAGCAACGGTTGATGTAAATGCTGCTAACCTGACGGAAGCCTTTAAGGTGAATTTCAATCCGTACAATATGGCTAATGGGAAAAAGGTTGTCGCCTCTTCTTCTACAGAAACAGGTGATGCTTCGCTGGTTGTTGATGGCGGTTCGGGTAGTCGCTGGGAAAGTGAACACAGCGATTCTCAATGGATTTATGTTGATTTGGAGGAGGTGCAAAAGGTGCAAAAAGTTGTATTGAAATGGGAAAATGCTTTTGCCAGGGCCTACGAAGTTCAGGTTTCAATAGACGCTAAAAACTGGGAAACAGTATATAAAACAGAGGAAGGTGAAGGAGGTAATAATATATTAGAGTTTGAGTCGGTTGAAGCGCGTTATGTAAAAATGAATGGGCTACAACGGGCTACTCAGTTTGGTTATTCAATTTACGAAATGGAAGTTTACGGTGAAGAATGTTCAGATGTTGAGCTTTCTCCGCTTCACTTTATCAGTCTCGAACTAAAAGATGCTGAAGGAAAGTTGATCTCAGATAACTTCTATTGGAGGAACGGCGAGAACGACTTGGACTATACCGCATTAAATTCCTTGCCTGAAGCCGATATTTCCTGTAAGTTAGTCAAAAAAGAGGACGTAGGCGGAAAAGAACGGATTGAAGTAACGATTACAAATAACTCTACTACAGTTGCTTTTGGAAACCGGTTGAGGTTAGTAAATCAGACTACTAAGGAACGTATACTTCCTTTAATTATGAATGATAACTATATCACTTTGATGCCGGGAGAACAAAAGATTATTTGGATGGAAGCAGATTCTAAAATGCTTGAAGGAGATGTTGATTTGTTGCTGAAACAATATCACCATGCTGAATTGAGCAAACTTACGCTTAAGTTCTAATTCAGTTGATGATGTATTTTAATATAGAACTCCATGTGTGCGCGATCTAAATTATAGTATGCAGAGAGTTGTTGTTATTTTGCTATGCCTTAACTGACTTCTTAAAAGCTTCCTGTATCATATCTGATACAAGAAGCAATACAGGAAGTGATACAGGAACTACGATTAGAATTGCGACAGGAAGTGCAATGGTATATGGGGAAATAAATCTTTCACTCGTGAAAAAAAGAGCTATTAAAAGTTTATAGATTTCCCAGTGCCACGGCCTATCACACTCCAAGCCTTGAGCCCACCTGCACTCGTTCCAAAATTACGGAACTGGTGAGGTATACTTGTACGTGAGAAAAGCCTTTGGCACCACACGGAAAGAACAGCTCCTTTGTTTCACTGCAGGACTGTACTTTCCATTAGACTGCCCGCCTTGCGTGTTATTGTAGTAATATAAATTTGAAAGATGGAAAACAAAAAAAGAAAGCCAAAGTTAGCCATCCTACCCATATTTAAATACAAGGCTAAAGTAAATGCCCTGAATCCATCAATTGAAAGTTGAACCTAAGGACTATTAGTTTTCAGGGCAGCCTTGTATTTAATCCCGGATGGCAAGTCTGTGACTTTCTTTTCTTTTTTTTCTTTTTTTCTTCTCTTTTGGGGATATTTTATTTTACAAAATAAAATGAATAGAGGCTGTTCTCATATTCTTACCCACAAGACAATGATTTAGTAGGTGGGGGAGGGGTTGGCAAGATGTGATTTTGTTTCACAAAATCCCTTGTGCCTGTCCGGCAAGGACTTTTAATCTGGCGATTAAAAGCTTGATTAATTCTTCGAATTAAGGTCTTTGAGGAAATATGAAGATGATTTTAAAAAAACAATGTCCATTGCGATTTAGGCAACGGACATTGAAATGTTATTCATCAAATTGCTTTTTTCTTTTCACTAAGTCTTGTTTGAAGCAAATCCATATCTTCTGAGATTTTCTGATCCAGAACTTTTGCATAAATCTGGGTTGTTTTTAACGATGTGTGTCCAAGGATTTTCGAGACAGTTTCAATAGGAACTCCGTTTGCCAATGTTACAGAAGTTGCAAAAGTATGCCTGGCGATATGCATCGTAATGTCCTTATTTATGTTGCAGATATCACCCAGTTCTTTAAGGTAACTATTCATTTTCTGATTAGTTAAAACAGGAAGTAATTTTCCACTATTTTCATTTTTAGGATAGTTCGAATATTTATTCAGGATTCTTTTTGCTTCAGGTATTAGTGGAATCCGGCAACGATTGCTTGTCTTGGTCCGATCAATAATAATCCAGTCCTTTTTGTCGATTCCTTTATGCAGATGACTTTTGTTTAGTTTATAAATATCAGAATAAGAAAGTCCGGTGTAACAGGCAAAAACAAAAATATCGCGAACAACTGACATACGTTCAATCTGTATTTCCTTTTCCTCTAAACGTGTAAGTTCTTCAATCGTCAGAATTTCTCGATGCGTCGGCTCAAGTCCAACCTTATACTTATTGTATGGATTTTTTGAAATATGCTCCATAGAAATAGCCAGGTTTAGTATTCTTCTTAAATGTTTATGGTAGTTCCATGCCGTATTCTGATGGACTTTAAATTTTTGTTTGAGATAAACATCAAAAGCATCTAAAAATGCAAATTTTATTTTTTCTACAGGGAAGTCACTTTGTTTATACTTAAATCGGATAAAAGTAGCTAGTCTTTTTCTCGACGACTTATGGTGTTTGTAAGTCTCCATTGAGTATCCTTTATTTAATTTGGCAAGGATACTTTCAAGGTAATAATCAAAGATTTCTAATATCCCCTTTGAGTTAGTTACCTGCAATAAATAATCTTTGATCGTTTTTACCGAATAATCTTCTCCGCTTGATCTTAGCTGATTAAAATAGTCTTGAATTTCGGTTTTTAGTTTATCAAGTCTTTCATTGACAGTGTAAGCATTCGGAGCGCGGTCTTTAACTCTTCCTTTTGCTTCACTCCAATGTTTAGGTTGAATAAACAATCCGGTGGAAAGATCTACTCTTTTTGATTTAACCGTGAATCTAACATAGATGGGCAGTTGACCATCATCATTTAACCTCGATTTTCGAGGATAAAAATGGATAATAACTCTCATAATTACCTCCTTTTAAAATTGTTAATAAATGATTCCGGTTGATGCTTAAAACTACTGAATATTGAGTAAAATGAAAACAGTAAATAGCACCAAAAAGAATCAAATAAAATGTTAAAAATCAAATAATTATAGAGTTTCGAGGGACCATGATTTTGTGAAAACTGCTATGGTCCCTCTGTGGTCCCTCCAAATAAGGCTATATATGGCCTTTATTGGTATTTTACTAAAAAAGAAAAGCGCTTAAAATCAATGATTTAAGCGCTTTTGCTGTTTTTTAGTTTCTTAAAACGTGCCCAGAACAAGACTCGAACTTGCACGGGAAAATTCTCCCACAAGGCCCTCAACCTTGCGTGTCTACCAATTCCACCACCTGGGCATTAAATTTTGAACGTGCCTGCAAAACTATAAAATTTCTTTAAACCTGATAACACAATTTGTTTTTTTGCAGTTCAGCCCACTTTCCAGCTATATTAATTGTTGCGATCGTATTGTTCTTCCAGCTCAATATTTTTAATTGTACCATCAACAACGGTCACGGTGTAGCGCGATGTTTTTTTCACCTTAGGCGTAACCATTGGATCAAGAGCAAGTTTGTGCTGGCTGATTTCAGTGCTTTCCAGAAATTCCACTTTTTCAAAAATATAAATGTCGCCACTTTCTTTTTCAAAAACAGTTTGTGGTTTACCCAATTCCGATTCTAAGGACGACAAAGGTTTTCCAATATATGTTTTTTGCAGATTTCGTTGCGAGCTGCACGACACCAAAATGACTAAAGCAATAATAAATAATAAAGCTCTCATGTACTTAATTTTGCCTAAAGAAAACCAGAAAAAATGAAATCTATTGTGTTTTAATCCTATTTAACGTTTTTGGTGTTAAAAAACTGTTGTCTTATTGTTGAAACTTAACCAACATGCCAATTAATATTTTTTATCTTTGCAGCGTGTTTTACAACATGTTCTTAAATTAATATTTCGCTGCAAAATGATCCAATTCTTTAAAACTCAAAGTAACAGTATTATCGCAGTTTATTCTGCACAGCCCTTGGGCGACGAAAATACCGAAAAATTGGTATGGCTATTTTCCGGAGCCGAAAGTTTGAAACCTCAGCAAATGGATGGCTGGTTTGTTGGCCCGCGTAAGGAAATGCTTACACCGTGGAGTACCAACGCCGTTGAAATTACCCAGAATATGGGCATTGAAGGCATCCGCCGCATGGAGGAATTTTTCGAGGTAGAAAACGAAAAAGCAAAGTTCGATCCAATGCTTCAGGCTATTTACAAAGGGCTTGATCAGCAGATTTTTGCGATCGATAAAGAACCCGATCCGATTTTGAATATTGAAGATATTGCAGCGTACAACGAACAGGAAGGGTTGGCTTTAAGCGACGACGAGATTCAATACCTGAATTCGGTGTCGAAAGAAATGGGACGCCCGCTTACCGATGGAGAAGTTTATGGATTCGCGCAAGTGAATTCGGAGCACTGTCGCCACAAAATATTTAACGGAACCTTCATTATCGATGGAAAAGAAATGGAATCGTCGTTATTCCAGATGATTAAAAAGACATCGAAGGAAAATCCGAATAAAATTGTTTCGGCATACAAAGACAACTGTTCCTTTGTTCAAGGACCGGTTGTTGAGCAGTTTGCTCCGAAAACTCAAGATAAACCCGACTTTTTCGAAGTAAAAGATATTGAAACGGTTCTTTCGTTAAAGGCCGAAACACATAACTTTCCCACAACAGTTGAGCCGTTTAACGGTGCAGCAACAGGAACAGGAGGTGAGATTCGCGACCGTATTGCAGGAGGGAAAGGAGCTTTGCCAATTGCCGGAACAGCGGTTTATATGACATCGTATCCACGTACTGAAGCACAACGCTCGTGGGAACAGGCAACCGAAGAACGTGAATGGTTGTATCAAACTCCTGAAGAAATTCTAATTAAAGCATCAAACGGTGCCAGCGATTTTGGTAACAAGTTTGGCCAGCCGTTAATTACCGGTTCATTGCTTACATTCGAGCATTTCGAAAACTTTGTAAAAAATGGTTACGACAAAGTAATTATGCTTGCCGGAGGTATCGGTTTTGGTAATAAAAAAGACAGCCTGAAAGACGATCCTGAAAAAGGCGATAAAGTGGTATTGCTTGGTGGAGATAACTACCGTATTGGAATGGGCGGTGGCGCTGTTTCGTCGGTAGCAACCGGTGAGTTTGAGAATGCCATTGAGTTAAATGCTGTGCAGCGAGCCAACCCCGAGATGCAGAAAAGAGCTTATAACGCTATCCGTGCATTGAGTGAGGCAGATGATAATCCAATCGTTTCAATTCACGACCACGGTGCTGGCGGTCACTTGAACTGTTTGTCGGAATTGGTTGAAACTACAGGTGGAAAAATTGATACATCGAAATTACCTGTTGGCGATCCAACACTTTCGCAAAAAGAAATTATTGGTAACGAGTCGCAGGAGAGAATGGGACTTGTTATGAAACCGGAACATGTTGAACTGCTTCGTAAAATTGCAGAACGTGAACGTGCACCGATTTACGAAATTGGTGAAACTACCGGCGACATGCAGTTTACTTTCGAGAACTCAACAACCGGCGAAAAATCAATCGACTGGCAATTGGGATACATGTTCGGAAATCCTCCGAAAACAATCATGGAAGATGAAACCATCGTCCCTGAATTTGACGAATTAGAATACAACTGGGAAGAAATATACGACTTGGTTGAGCAAACCATTCAACTGGAATCGGTGGCGAGTAAAGACTGGTTAACGAACAAGGTTGACCGCTCGGTAACCGGACGAATTGCCAAACAGCAGTGTGCCGGCGAATTGCAATTGCCATTGAATAACTGCGGTGTAATTACACTCGACTACCAGGGAAAAGCCGGATTTGCAACAGCAATAGGTAATGCACCGGTAGCAGCTTTGGTTGATGCCGAAAAAGGTTCGGTACTTTCAATTGCCGAATCGCTTACAAATATTATCTGGGCGCCAATGCCTGATAAAATAAAAAGTGTTTCGTTGAGTGCCAACTGGATGTGGCCTGCAAAAAATCCGGGAGAAAATGCCCGCATTTACAACGCCGTAAAAGCAGCCAGCGACTTTGCCTGTGCTTTGGGAATCAATATCCCGACAGGTAAAGACTCTATGTCGATGACACAAAAATACAAAGAT
Organism: uncultured Draconibacterium sp.; assembly: GCF_963676815.1. Taxonomy (NCBI): domain Bacteria; kingdom Pseudomonadati; phylum Bacteroidota; class Bacteroidia; order Marinilabiliales; family Prolixibacteraceae; genus Draconibacterium; species uncultured Draconibacterium sp. Next base: position 681,378 of record NZ_OY781365.1, on the reverse strand, counting down.
GATGTAGTATTGGCTCCGGGAACGGTAATCATTTCATCGTCGGGCGAAGTTACTGATGTGAAAAAGGTTGTTGAGCCGGTATTGGTGAACGACGAAAGCAAAGAGATTTTGTATATCGATTTGTCGTTTATGGAACGAGCATTGGGTGGAAGTGCTTTTGCACAGTCGATCAATAAATTAGGGAAAGTTGCTCCAACAGTAGCCGATCCCGCCAAATTTGTAACGGCATTTAATAAAGTTCAGGATCTTATCGAACAAGAACTTATCCTTGCCGGTCACGATGTGGCTTCAGGAGGTTTGATTACTACGCTGCTTGAAATGTGTTTCGCCAATGTAAAAGGCGGAATGAAGATAGATGTTACTGCTTTTGAAGAGGAAGACCTGGCAAAAATATTGTTGGCTGAGAATCCTGGAATTGTTATTCAGTGTGCTGATAACGATGAGGTGAAAAAGCAACTGACCGAAGCCGGCGTTGACTTCCTGTCGTTAGGTTTCCCAGTTCCTTACCGTAAAGTGAGAGTGATGAACCGCACGGTTGAAGCCGACTTTGATATTAATACATTGCGCGATCTGTGGTTTAAAACTTCGTATTTGTTAGACCGTAAACAAAGTGGAGAAGAAAAAGCGTTAGAACGTTACCAGAATTATAAAAACCAGGCTTTAAAATTCGACTTTAAAGATTTCACAGGAAAAGCTGCCGATTTGGGTATCGACCTGAAACGTCGCACAGCATCGGGTGTTAAAGCTGCAATTATTCGAGAGAAAGGTGTAAACGGCGACCGCGAAATGGCCTACGCCATGTACCTGGCTGGAATGGATGTGAAAGACGTTCACATGACTGACCTGATTGCAGGACGCGAGACACTGGAAGACGTTAACATGATCGTTTTCGTTGGTGGTTTCTCGAACTCCGATGTATTGGGGTCGGCAAAAGGCTGGGCCGGAGCTTTTAAATTCAACGAGAAAGCACGCTTGGCACTGGAGAAATTCTACCAACGTGAAGACACACTGAGTTTAGGAGTTTGTAACGGTTGCCAGGTAATGGTGGAGTTGGGAGTTGTTTATCCTGAGCACAGTATTCAGCCAAAAATGTTGCACAACGAATCGGGCAAATTCGAATCGTCGTTCCTGAATGTTGATATTCAGGATAACAAATCGGTGATGTTGGAGAATATGGCCGGTATGAAATTGGGAATCTGGGTGGCACACGGCGAAGGCAAATTCTATCTGCCGTTTAACGAAGATCAGTACAATATTCCGATGAAATACAGCAACGAAGGTTATCCGGGTAATCCAAACGGATCACATTTTAACGCGGCATCGCTTTGTTCTGATAATGGCCGTCACCTGGTAATGATGCCTCACCTGGAGCGTGCTTTCAAACCGCACTTGTGGCCAAATTACCCTGCCGATCGTAAAGCAGATGAAGTTGCACCTTGGATTCAGGCTTTTGTAAATGCCAAAAACTGGATTGAAGAAAAAACGAAATAAGTAAGTTTCTAGATATAAAGAAAGCCGCTTCAAAAATGAAGCGGCTTTTTTATGCTTTCAACAATTTCTATTGTACAATCATTTTTGCGCCCAGTTCATCGGCAACTTCTTTTCCTTTAAACTTCTCTACAATCTTTAAAGCAAATTTGATGACTACACCGGCACCTTTTCCGGTAATTATATTTTCTGCTTCTGCCACTGCCTCTCCGGTAATAATTGCCCCGTGTAGTTCATCTTCAAATCCAGGGTAGCAAGTTGCCTGTTTTTCTTTCAATAAACCCAGGTTGCCGAAAACCATTGGAGCTGCACAAATAGCTGCAAGTGGCTTTTTCATATCATTAAAATTTAAGATTTGCTCTCGCAGTCCGCTGTGTGCTTTTAAATTTGCTGATCCCGGCATTCCTCCCGGAAGCACTATCATGTCGATTTTATCGTAATCCATATCGTCAAAAAGTGTGTCGGCTTTTACGGTAATATCGTGTGCCCCGTTTACTTCCATTGATTCGTTCATAGATACAACGGTAACCTCCAAACCGGCTCTTCGAAGCACATCAATTATGCTTATGGCTTCAATTTCTTCAAATCCTTCGGCTAAATGAACTGCAATTTTCTTCATGGTAATATTTATTTCTTCAAAAATAAAAAAAGGTCTTCAAAACTGAAGACCTTTTAAAACCAATACACGTTATCTCTATTATTAATTTTCTGAATATTCGTTCAATGCTTTCTCAAGTTTTTTACGGGTAAAGAAAATGCGGCTTTTAACTGTACCTAATGGTAAATCAAGTTTTTCTGCAATTTCTTTGTATTTGTATCCTTCTAAAAACATACGGAAAGGAATGCGATATTCGTCGTCTAATGCATTAATACTTTTGTTGATTTCTTTTGAACTGTAAAACGAATCAGGCGCAGGGTAAACTTTGTCTTTTGAAAACATCAGATGGAAATCGTTATTTGAACCATCAAAGGTGTTTTTTGTTTTTACGTTTCTACGGTAATCATTAATGAAGGTGTTCTTCATTATGGTGTAGATCCATGCCTTAAAATTCGTGTTCTGTGTAAACTTGTCACGATAAGTTAATGCTTTTAGGAAAGTCTCCTGTAACAGATCGTCAGCTCTTTCCGAGTCAGCAGTTAAACTTAGTGCATAATAATGCAATTTGTCACTCAATCCGAGTAAAGCGTTATTAAATTGAATCTGAGTCATGGCGTCTTATTTTTAATTTGTCTAAACAAATTTAAGTTATTGTTGTCCTTAATTGCAAATAATCAGAGCGATATCCTAGTTGATTCTGTCTATGCTGTATAAAGATTCTCTATTGTGCCTAACGTATTGATTGGTTAAAGGTTACGGAACCCTTTGTTAAGTCTTTGTTTCCATACTAACGACCCCTTATCGAGGTTGTTGATATGTGGTTGTAAAGCGTATATTTGTCGTTCGAATTTGAGACGGGATAAGTCGATAAACAAAAAATCAAGCGTTTTAATCTATCCTGTCTGTTAAAATTCAATTAGAATTACTATGAAAAATTCAAAGTTTAATCATGATGCGCCATCTGTTTTAACTTTCAGAAAGTGGGGACGGAAGAATTATTCTTCTTTTCTAACTGTCAGGAAACAAGTTGTCATTTCAGTATTATCGGTAGTGTATTTGCTATCAGCTCCGGTAATAACAATGGCTACTGTTCAGGATACTTCTGAAGTTAAAATGGAGTACGACCTTGATGAGATCGAGGTTAGTGCGCAACGAACACCTGCATTGTATTCGCAGGTTGCACGGATAATTTCCGTGATTGAGCGAAAAGAAATTGAGGCGGCGCCGGCTCAGAGTGTTCAGGACCTGTTAGAGTATGTTGCCGCTATTGACGTACGGCAACGGGGAACTGAAGGAGTACAGGCGGACGTGAGTGTTCGCGGTGGTACTTTCGACCAAACGTTAATCCTGCTGAACGGCATCAACATCACCGACCCGCAAACCGGCCATCACAATTTAAATCTTCCGGTAAGTTTAGCCCAAATCGAGCGAATCGAAATCCTTGAAGGACCTGCTGCACGTGTATATGGACCCAACGCTTTTTCGGGGGCCATTAATATTGTAACACGTCAGTCGGCAAATTCTGAGATTTCTGCTGCAGTTTTGGGTGGTAGCTTTGGTTATTTCGATGGAAATTTAGCGGGATCGTTTTCAACCGGCAAAATGCAGCACATGCTTGCGTTTAACGGAAAACGATCGGACGGTTACACGAACAACACCGATTTTGATGAACTGAACGGATTTTATTCCAATCAGTTAAATACCGAAAAAGGTGTGTTAAAGTTTCAGTTGGGCCTATCGGAAAAAGGATTTGGGGCGAACAGTTTTTACACGCCCAAGTATCCGAACCAGTACGAAGCCACAAAAACATTGTTCACCTCGTTGAAATGGGAAGGAAACGGACCGTTGCACCTCACACCGGTGGTTTATTACCGACGTCATCACGATCGTTTTGAATTGTACCGAACCGACAAGTATCAACTAACGAATGATGGTTACAATGTTTGGCAAAACGACACTTTGCCGGGCTGGTACACCGGGCACAATTATCACCTAACGAATGTTTACGGTGCAAACCTGAACTCGTGGGTAAAATGGGCTGCCGGTAAAACTGCTTTTGGAGTTGAATTCCGCCGCGAACAGATTTACAGTAACACGCTGGGAATTGACATGGACGAGCCCAAAGATGTGCCGGGAGAAGATGCGCTGTTCACCAAATCGGATGACCGCAATACGGTTTCGGGATTTTTGGAGCATGCCTATTACATGAATAACTGGACCGTCACTGCGGGATTGATGGCGAATTACATTTCGGGAAGTGACCTGGGATTAAATGTATTTCCCGGAATTGATGTGAGTTATAATTTGTCGGATGCGGTAAAATTGTACTCCAGTTACAATACATCGTTGCGCATGCCAACTTTTACCGACCTGTATTACGATGGTCCGTCGAACATTGGTAACCCCGATTTGAAACCTGAAAAGTCGGCCACTCTGGAAGGTGGTTTAAAACTCAGATCGAAACTGGTGCGCGGTCACGCTGTTGTTTTTTACCGCCACGGAAAAGATATTATCGATTGGGTAAAAGAAGACCCTACAGCCGAAATCTGGCAACCACAAAACCTAACTGAAATTAATAATCTGGGAACGGAAATTCAGGCACAGATGCTGTTCCGTAACGAGTTTGGCAATCAATATCCGAATATTCAAATTAGCTACTTATATAATAATGTTAAAAAAGGGGAAGCTGATTTTGTGTCGAATTATGCATTGGATAACCTGAAGCATAAACTGGTTGGTTCGCTTAGCGAGCAGCTGGCGAAAGGATTGACGCTTGATCTTCATTTTGTATTCCAGAACAGGGAAGGAAGTTATACCCAGTTTGAGAATAAAATGCCTGTTGGCGAAGTGGCTTACGATCCGTTTTGGGTTTTCGACGGAAAGTTGAATTACCGGTATAAAAAGTTCACACTGTTTGCTTCGGTAAACAACATTTTCGATAAACAGTACAACGATATTGGTAACATTATTCAACCCGGCAGATGGTTTAAAACCGGGCTAGCCTATAAAATCGGATTTAATTAAATTGTTTTAACGCTTGATTTAAAATCTTAATAATTAATATTTTGAGCCGGAAGATTGCTTGAACAGGCAGGCTTCCGGCTTTTTACTTTTTTGGTGCTCACTTTTCGGATTCTACAAAAATTGTATCTTCGCCGAAAATTAGATAGTCATGTTAAAAGGTATATTAGCAATTTCAGGTCAGTCGGGACTGTTTAAAATGGTTGCCGAAAGTAAAAACAGTATTATTGTAGAATCTCTGGATACCAAAAAGCGTATTCCGGTTTATTCAACCGCCAAAGTATCGGCATTGGAAGACATCGCCATTTATACTTACGAAGCCGATGTGCCCTTAAAAGATGTTTTCAAAGCCATTTCTGATGCAGAAGATGGCGGAGCAGCCATTTCGCACAAATCATCAGGTAATGAGTTAAAAGCTTATTTTGAGAAAGTATTGCCTGATTATGATCAGGATCGTGTATATGTTTCCGATATTAAAAAAGTGTTGCAGTGGTACAATGCCTTGCAGGAAAAAGATATGCTTGATTTCTCGGAAACTGAAGAAGATGATACAACAGAAGAGCAAGCTGATTAAAACAACTTGTAGTTGTTAACAGCTTTTGGATTCTTCGGCGAATCGTTTTGTTCAACAAGAATATCAAAAAGTTTTGCAGTGGCCAGAGCATCGCCTGCAGCGCGGTGCCGGCCATTAATTTCAATCCCCAGTTCAGCACATAATTTTCCCAATGAATACGACCGGTGACCGGGAAGCAATTTTCGCGACAATTTAACAGTACACATTGTTTTACGATTGTAATCGTAACCTAAACGCGCATATTCTTCTTTTATAAATTTATAGTCGAAACTGGCATTGTGGGCAACAAAAGTACGGCCCATTGTCATCTCTATAATTTTCTTTGCCACCTGGTAAAATTTCGGAGCTGTTCTTACCATTTCATTATCTATTCCGGTAAGTTCTGTAATAAAGAATGGGATGTCCATTTCAGGATTTATAAGAGTGGAGAAAGAGTCGGTTACTTCTTGTCCATTGTGCTGGTAGATAGCTATTTCGGTAATTTTTCCGTTTTTATAGCTCTGCCCGGTAGTTTCTATATCGATTATTGAAAACAAAATGTTTAATATTTTGAATTAATTGGTCTTAAATCTTTAAATTTGTTAAAAAATAATTTTAGGCATGAAATTAAGACCTGTTTCTTTTTTTGAATCGTGGAAATTAATTTCTAAATTGCCCTTAGAATTCAACAAACAACAAAATAATTTCAAAACTATGAAAAAATTTACTCTTTTCTTTTTTGCGCTTGTTCTGACTTGTGGAGTTGCAATCGCTCAAAATTCAGAAAACAAGTGGGCATTAGGTCTCGGACCTGGTGTTGATTATAACCTGGAAAATGAGAATACTGGTGTTCTGGCCGATTTTTATATCAGCCGTTACTTGAGCCCAAGATTTGATTTGATGCTCGACAATAGATTGTCGTTTGATGATCCGGGTATTGATGTGTTTAACACATTGTTAAACCTGCGTTTAAAATTGTATAACGAAGAGAATGCAGTTCAACCATTTTTATTTGCAGGTCCTGGTATGATGTGGGATAACCTGGAATCAGGTGTGAATTTTGACGCCGGTGCCGGTTTAAAATTCCCTGTAAGTCCAAACACTTCATTATTTGTTGCCGGTTCGTACGTTAAAGGAATCGAAGGAACACGTGAAGTAAATGGTGTTGGAGCTACAGTTACCGACGATCATATTATGGTTACAAGTATTCTTGAGTTTGCACTTGGTAAAGCAAAAGATTCAGATGGCGACGGTGTAAAAGATAAAAAAGACGAATGTCCTGATACACCTCCTGGAGTACAAGTTGATGAAAAAGGATGTCCTATCGATACTGACGGTGACGGAGTTCCTGATTACAAAGACGACTGTCCGGATGAGCCGGGAACAGCTGCTTTAGCTGGTTGTCCTGACAGAGATGGCGACGGTGTTGCTGATAAAGACGATGATTGTCCGGATACTCCTGGATTGAAGAAATTTAACGGTTGTCCTGACTCAGACGAAGACGGAGTTCCTGATCCAAAAGACAAATGTCCTGACACTCCAAAAGGATGTCCTGTTGATGCTGATGGTTGTCCGCTTGATTCAGATGGCGACGGTGTAATTGATTGTCAAGATGATTGTCCTTCAGAAGTAGGTCCTGGAAGCAACAACGGTTGCCCGGATTGGAGTGAAATTTCAATTCCTACAATTTACTTCGATTTCGACAAGTCGACACTTAGACCGGAAGCACAAGCTGAATTGGATAAATTAGCCGATCAGTTGAATGCTGCTAAAGAATACGATATTGTAATCGGTGGCCATACTGACAACATTGGTACAGAACAATACAACATGGGATTGTCAGAAAGACGTGCCCAGGCTGTTGTTAAGTACTTACTGAAGAAAGGTGTGAACAACGCTTATGTAGGTTCAAACAACTACGGCGAAACTAAACCTGCTGTTCCTAATACAACAATTTCGAACAAACAGAAAAACCGTAGAGCAGAATTTGAAGTAGCTAAAATTCGCAAATAAGCTTTAATTAAATATTTTGGAAAAGCTCTGTCAATTGGCAGGGCTTTTCTCGTTTATGGCCGTAATGTATTATATTTGCGGTCTCAAAAAAATAGCAGCTTTATTATGAGTATTGAAAGTTTAATTCAGAAAGAAACCGTAGAAGCAATTAAGTCGTTATACGGCGCAGTTATACAGGAAAACCAGGTGCAGGTACAAAATACCCGAAAAGAGTTTGATGGCGATATTACCGTTGTGGTGTTTCCTTTTCTTCGATACTCAAAAAAAGCACCTGAGCAAACTGCTGAAGATCTTGGGAAATACCTGGTTGAAAAGGTTGAAACAGTTATAAGTTTTAATGTAATTAAAGGATTCTTGAATTTGGAAATTAGCCAAAGTTACTGGCTTGAAATTCTAAAAAGCAGTTATGATGATTCCTCCTTTGGAATGAAACCCATCACCGATGACAGCGAGCTGGTAATGGTTGAATATTCGTCGCCAAACACCAATAAACCGCTTCACCTTGGCCACATCAGAAACAATTTATTGGGATTTTCTATTTCTGAGATTTTGAAAGCCAATGGCAAAAAGGTTGTGATGACCAACATTGTAAACGACCGCGGAATTCATATCTGTAAATCGATGTATGCGTGGCAGCAATGGGGAAATGGTGAAACACCTGAAAGTTCGGGAATGAAAGGCGACCATCTTGTTGGAAAATACTACGTTGAATTCGATAAACATTACAAAGCCGAAATTGCAGAACTGGTAGAGCAAGGTGTTTCGAAAGAAGAGGCCGAGAACCAGGCGCCATCAATAATTGCAGCCCGCGAACTATTAAGAAAATGGGAGGCAAAAGACGAGGAAACTGTGGCCCTGTGGAAAATGATGAACAGTTGGGTTTATGCAGGTTTCGATGTAACTTATAAAACACTGGGTGTTGGTTTTGATAAAATCTACTACGAGTCGGAAACCTACCTTATAGGAAAAGAAGAAGTATTGAGAGGCCTTGAAGAAGGTACTTTTGAAAGACGCGAAGATAACTCGGTTTGGGCCGATCTTACCGGTGAAGGACTCGACCAGAAGATTCTTTTGCGTAGTGATGGTACTTCTGTTTATATGACTCAGGATATTGGTACGGCTAAAATGCGTTTTAACGATTATTCAATCGATAAAATGGTTTACGTTGTGGGTAACGAGCAAAACTACCATTTCCAGGTTTTGGCCATTTTGTTGGATAAACTTGGATTTAGTTGGGGAAAAGATTTGTACCACTTCTCTTACGGAATGGTTGAATTGCCATCGGGTAAAATGAAGTCGCGCGAAGGAACTGTGGTTGATGCCGACGATTTGGTTGAAAACATGGTTGAAGTTGCCCGCGAGATGTCGGCTGAGTTAGGAAAGCTTGATTCCTTAACTGGCGAAGATGCCGAGAATACTTTTAAAATGATTGCGCTGGGTGCGCTGAAATACTTTATTTTGAAAGTGGACCCTCGGAAAAACATGATGTTTAATCCAGAAGAATCAATCGATTTTAACGGTAATACCGGTCCATTTATCCAATATACTTATGCACGTATTAAATCGGTGCTGCGTAAGGCTGCCGATCAAAATATTACAATTGACGAAAACGTTGCGGTTGAAACACTTTCAGCAAAAGAAAAAGATTTAGTGAAACGTATTTCGTTATTCCCTGCGGCAGTTGCAGAAGCCGGCGAAAATTACAGTCCGGCAATTATTGCTAATTACTGCTACGAGTTGGTAAAAGAATTCAACCAGTTTTATCACGACCATTCAATTCTTGGAGAAGCCGACAAAAATGTAAAAAACTTCCGTTTGGTACTTGCATCAGCAGTGGGGCAGGTAGTACAAAATGGAATGGGCTTACTAGGTGTTGAAATGCCTGAAAGAATGTAATCCGGAAGTATAAAAATAAAAAAGGAGGCCATCTTCAAAGCCTCCTTAATGTCTTTTGCAATTTGATGTTGCACTTCTGATTTAATGGTTGAAAGAGGTTTGCACTTCCTTCCTTGTCCACTTATATATTCTGAAAAAACAGAAAAGGTAACCTTTAAATCTATAGATATGTTGCTATTTAAAACCGTTCTAATTGATGCGATCATTCGTTGACTGCTAATTGATCGCCCCAACGTTTTAGTAAATCACGTTTGCAACTTTCTGCAATAAACGGATCATTTACTGCATCTTTTACTTTCGAATCAAATTCGTTGGCGTAAAGCAGCCTATAAACTTCGTGTATCGAAAGCGATTGCTTTTTATCCACAAGTTGCATGGTGTCGCCGGGTTTTACACGACCTTTTTTTAATACCCTCACATAAACTCCTGAAAATCCTGAATCGATAAACCGGCGCACAATGTTGTTATCATCAAACCTGAATTGCAATTTAAAACAAGGTTGGCGCGGTTGTGTAACCTGTACCAAAACATCGCCAATTTTATAGGTGTCGCCAATGTTCACCTCTTTTTCTTGCAACCCTTCCACCGATAAATTTTCGCCAAACATTCCCCAGGGCATTTCCAAATCGGGGTATAACTGTTTCCAGAATTCATAGTGGTCAGATGAGTATAGGTAGCATGCTTTATCAATTCCACCATGATAACGGCGATCCATAACATGGTCGTGCAATACATCTTGGTTGCCCAAAGAAATACCGCCATCAACGCTAAATTTATACAATCCGGTGGGTACTTCTTTCCCTTTCCAGGTTATTGTTTTTGGTTTGGCAATATTCGTTGATATAATTTTCATGATCTTGTTATTTTTGGCGAAGTGAGTAACCTGTATACAGGTTGTTGCAGAGTAACAGATTTTTCAAACATCTTGCTTGAAGATGAGAAAGAACTGCTACTGCTAACTAATTAAGCTATTTTCCGTTCCTTTTTAATGTTTTCGTAGGCTTGGTTTACTTTCTGAAATTTCTCCTTAGCTGCATTCTGTACTTCGTTGCCCAGGTTGCTAACTTTATCAGGATGGTATTTCATTGCCATTCGGCGATAGGCCTTTTTAAGCTCTTCATCAGAAGCTGTTTTCTCAATTTCCAGAATTTTATAATCGCCATCGGTATTCGGCACAAACATGGCCTGAATTGATTCAAAATCGTTATTCCCAATTCCCATTTGGTTACAAATGTGAGTAATCAGCTTTTGTTCTTCTACATCAACTTCCCCATCGGCCTGGGCTATTCCGAACAGAAAATGAACCAGTTGCAGGCGAGCCGAGTAGTTCATGTTGGCTTTTATCTGCTGGCAAACTTCATTAACCGGAATGGTTTGTTTCAGCAGGTCGCGCAACATTTTAATAGCTTCCTGTGCCGAGTCTTCGCCAAAGTTGTGCACCATAAATTTTTTAACATAATCGAGCTCCGATTTCAGAACTTTTCCATCGGCTTTCATTACGGCAGCAACCAAAACCAACAGGCTCATTACATATCCGCCGGTGGTTGTTCTGCCCGAATATCCTCCGCGTGTTCCACGTTTAACGGCTTCTTGTCCGCCATCTACCATCGAACCAATTGTAAATCCTAATATTGCTCCCAGAGGGCCACCCAATGCCCATCCGAGTCCTCCGCCTATCCATTTACCAAATTTTCCCATGCTCTTTTAGTTGTTTATCGATTTTTATTATCTGAGGAATGAGTAATGTTTTATTGTCATTTATAATCTCTATTGAAGCGAGTTCGCTTTTTTGTTCGTCTTTCCATTGTTTGCTCATTCGTTCTTTCACTGCTTCTTTTGATGACCCGTCGCGCCGGGTAACGCGGTCGATTCGCATATTCACGGGCGCCGTTACCAATAGGGTATAATCCATCATTTTGTAGAAACCACTTTCGAAAAGAATAGCCGCTTCGTGAATGACATACGGACTATTTTGTTCGTTGGCCCATAGCATAAATTCTTGCCGCACCACCGGATGAATTAAACCGTTTACTTTTTGCATCTCTTTGCCATCTGTAAAAATAATGCCAGCCAGTTTTTTTCGGTCAATTGTGCCATTTGTTGCATAAATGTTGGGCCCATACCAGTCAATAAGTCCGCATTTAATTTCCGGATGTGTGTTAACCAGCTTTTTGGCCCAGGCATCGGCTTCAAAAACCGGAGCCCCGAGTAGGTTGAAAATACGGCAAATAACCGATTTCCCGCTTCCTATTCCTCCTGTAATGCCAATTTTTAAAGCCATGTTATTTAATACGTTTCAATGAGGTATTCAACCGATTCGGGAGAAAAGCGTGTGATCTCAACAAACGATGGTTTATCCGTTATTTTTACCCTAAGTCGACTTTCGCTGTTACTGATGGTGGCATAATCAACCATTGCCCGAAAATCAGCATCGGAAATATTATCAAACTCACTTAATCCAACTCTGCAATTCAGTGTAATTTCCGATGGAAAAAGTTTGATTCGTACATCGGCTGGTTTATTAATAACCTGTATTGGAATACGAATTTGCTTTTCGGTGTATTTTTCCACTTCTATTTGTAACAGTGCCTCAACCGGAACCACTGTGGTGCTGGTGGGGTGAATGAGTTTTATATTGCGGGTAATTGTTTTATCAAGCTCTTTAAATGTGCGCTTTTCGCTGGTAAGAAAACGAATGGTATCAACGATTGATGCAGGACCGGTAATTTTAACTTCGCCAGGTTTTAACGAAACCGGATTTTTAAGGTTAAACTGCGATTTGAAATCGATGGAAACATCAGCCCTTACCGGAACCGATTTTGTTTTTAAGCTGTCGAGTACAATGCGGATAATATCCGGAGTAACTTGCTGCAGACTGATTTCGTTACTTATTTGACTCGAAATGCGACGATTCAACGTATTCGTTGGCACCAGGTAAGTTCCGTTGTCCGACTCCAGGTTACGGGTAATATTTGTCAGATTCAGAATAATTGGCGAATACGAAAAATTGAGTTTATGGCGCAAAAGTGTAAACCCGTGTGCATCAACTTTTAAATCGAGTTTCTCCGGAGGTTCGTTGGCTAAAAACTGGTGGTTGGGCGGACTTACATACCGCACCGGGTACGAAATAGTAGTGGTGTAATCTTTTTCCAACGCATTTAAAAACCAAAGGGCTGTTGCAATTAGTACACAAATTAAAAAAACGACCACGCGTTTGTCGTTTCTCAGCTGTTCAATTTTTAAGTAGCTTATTATTTTCTCAATGTTCTTATTCATTCCGGTAAAACAGCAAAATTAACGAAAAGTAGCAATTAATACCGACAACAAAAACGAAGCTTGCAAAATTCCTTTTGCAAGCTTCGTTTTTTTAAATTCCGGGGATGCTCGAAACCAGTGGCGTGTAATTGGATTCGTCGATAATTACCGTATTTCCAACCGAAATATCGCGGGCCGAAAACAATCCAAGTATCCGTTTTCCATCGTTTGAACTGAGGTTGCTCGGAACATTTGCGGGCGGTACGCTAAACGGACTTCCTGCCCAGGCCTGATCGCTCAAACTCCAGTAAAAGTCATAAGCGGCTGCTGAGATGGATAATTGTTCTACCACAATTGTATCGCCCGGATGCAGAATCTTATCTTCTTCTTCATCTTCCCAATCAAGAAGAATAAGCATATCGTAGATATAATTTCCATCTACCAGTTCGTCGCTGGCAAAAGCCAGGTCTTCGCCATCGTTTAAAAATTCACCATTTATATAAATGTCCCATTTGTAATAATTTCCTAAGCCTTGAGTTTCCTGAGAGTTTATGAAAATGCCCAGGTATTCGAAATCTCCACGATCGCTAAGATTAACCTTAACAGTATCAAGGTTTTCAACTTCCTGTAAATATTCTTCGCCGGTAATTACGGTGCCATCAGGTGTTGTAATGGTTAACGTGTATGTACGGCCCGGAATTCCCGGATAATCAGTTCCGGCCGGCAACGAATAAACTCCTGTCGATCCTTCTTCTTCAAGTGTTACTGTATTTGGCGTTTCGGCGTTGTCGCTTAATTGTACCACGGCATTATTGATAACCGGATTTTGTGCTGTTTGATTTACCGCAAGCGTACGTTCCAGTTTTACGTACACATTGTTTTCGGCTTTTGTGTTTATGTAGGCCTCAACTGCTATCAGATTAATATCTGCTTCGTTCAGCTCAACCTCAACTATATCTTCGCACGAGGTGAGTGCAACAACGGCAAATAGCAGTATGATAATTCCTTTTATTATTTGTGCTGTTTTCATGACGTTTAAAATTTGAAGTTATAAGTGATTGATGGGATAGGGGCCCCGATGATCGACAAGCGAATGAATTCCGTTTGATTCGGATTATCTTCGTTGGCCTCAGGAGTAATTGAATAAGCATTACGACGTCCGTAAATGTTGTAAACCGATACATTTATCGATTGTTTAAAACGTCGGTTCTCATTCTTTTTAAAGTCGTAGGTAAATGATAAATCCAGGCGGTTATAATCGGGAATTCGGTTGCTGTTACGTGCCGAATATTCGTAAACCTGGTTACCCTGCATATTGTATTTTGCTACCGGATATGATGTTGGAGTACCCGTTGCATAAACAAAATTGGCTGCAAAATTCCATCGGTCGTTTAGTTGATAGCTTGATACCAATGACAGATCGTGAGTGCGGTCGTAAGATGATGGGTATGGATTTCCGTTATTAATACCCGGAATTTCGCGCTCTGTTTTCGACCAGGTGTAACCTACCCAACCGGTAAGTTTACCTTTTGATTTTTTTACCAGCGCTTCCAATCCTTTCGATTCGCCCGATCCGTGAAGTAGTTCAGTTTCAATAGCATCGTTCAGGAACAGTTCAGCGCCTTCAATGTAATCGAGCACATTGTGCATGTCTTTGTAATATACCTCAACCGATGTTTCCCACATATTTTGTTGAAAGTTTCGGAAATAGCCGAGCGACATCTGGTCAACTTTCAATGGTTTTATGTAGGTGCTTGATGGTAACCAGATATCAAGCGGGGTAGGCGACTGTGTGTTCGAAATAAGATGCAGGTTTTGCACCATGCGGTTGTATGACGCTTTTACCGAGCTGTTACGGTCGAGGGTATATTTCATACTTAAACGTGGCTCGAGATGTACAAAGGCATCACCGATCTTATCATTCTTATCGTAGCTGATGGTTTCAATAATTTCGTCTTCAGCCGGATTTTCCGGATCCTGGTAAACATTGACTTCTCCTTTTCCTATTTGTTGGAAATGACTTAAACGAACGCCGTATTGCAATGAAAAACGATCGGATAGTTTTTGTTCGTTCGAAAGATACGCTGCGCTCTCAATAGCATTATAATGTGCAAGTTCCATATCAGAGAACATCGAGTTATCTCCATTGGTAGTAATCTTACCCGGCCGGAACTGATGTTTAATGGCATTTATACCAAATTTTACGGTGTTCTGTGGATTCATAAACCACGTAAAATCGGCCTTTCCGTTGTAATCTTTTATGCGCGATGACCAGTCGAAATTGTCAGCATTATCTCCCGGAACTCCGAGTTTATAATCGTAGTTAGAGAAAATAGCCGAAATATTCATGAATATCTTATCTCCGAAAATGTGATTCCAGCGGGCAGTGGCAGTGGCGTTTCCCCAGCGCATATACATTGATTCTCCCATCTCAAAAACATCCTCGCCCATATAACCTGAAAGGTAAATGCGGTTGTTGTTGTTGATAACTAGATTTGATTTTCCGTTCAAATCGTAGAAATACATGGTGTTGTCAGCTAACTCATCTATGCCGGCAGCTTTACCCAAAATATCGTAATATGTACGACGACCGGCGAGCAGAAAACTCCATTTGTCTTTAATAATTGGTCCTTCCAAAGTTAAGCGGCTCGAGAGGTTTCCAATTCCACCATCAAAACCAAACTGTTTCGAGTTTCCATCTTTTTGCCTGATATCAATCACCGACGAGGCTTTTCCTCCGTATTCGGCAGGAATACCACTTTTGTATACCTGGATATCTTTTATGGCATTTGAGTTAAATACCGAAAAGAAACCCATTAGGTGAGAGGCATTGTAAACCGGTGCTTCATCCAAAATCATCAGGTTTTCGTCGGGTCCGCCGCCACGAACATATAAGCCCGAGCTGGCTTCACCACCACTTTGAATTCCGGGCAACAGCTGTATGGTGCGGATAATATCCACTTCGCCCATAAATGCCGGAAGTTTTTGGATGGTTTTAACCGGAAGTTTTTCCATCCCCATTTCAATACGTTCCACATTGGCATTTGCAGCTTCTCCGCTTACAATAATCTCTTCCATTACTTCGGTGTTTTCCTGTAACGAAAGCGAAATGTTTAGACTTTCCCTGGCATCGATTTTCTGTTTAATGGTTTGGTAACCAATAAACGAAACCTGAAGCGTGTAGCTCCCTTCGGGAATTGTTAGTGAGTAAAATCCGTAGGCATTTGATGCGGTGCCCTGTTTTAGTTCTTCAACATAAACCGTAGCACCAATAAGCGCTTCTCCGTTGGAAGCGTCTTTGAGGTAACCACTTAAGGTAATGTTCTGTGCTTGTACTACAACTCCTAAAAATAGAAGAAGGAGTAACATCATTGTTTTCATCATTTTTGGCTTTTGTATTTGTTTTCTGTTATCGGATGCCTGTTTTAACATCCACATTGTTTTCTAGCTTCGACAAAAGTAATACATCATATAAATCTGTTTTTAAAAATCCGACCAATCAACGTTTTTTATCGATAAATGATACGAATCCATATTTTGTCGATGTTACAGATAGTGACAGCAAAAAATGAAGAGGGTTACAATTTTTAGAAATTTTTTGGAATTAATGTTGTATTATAACCTGCTGCGAATAGGTAGAATCGTCGGTAGTAACCGTTACAATGTACGATCCGTTAATTAAATCCTGAACAGGAATGTAATCGTTGCTGTGCGCAGTTTTGTATATTTTTTTTACCTGGCCTTGTATATCGCGAATTTGAATGATGAGTTGTTGATTATATTTTTGCTTGGGATGAAAAACCTGGAATGACCGAACTGCGGGATTGGGATAAATGTATGCACTGCTATAATTAAAATGACTTGTAAAATCGCGCCAATCGCGAACACCATCCTGGTTTAAATCAACAAGCGAACATGTGCTGGCAATTGAATTTTGCCAATCGCGACCTTTAACAACACAGTCAAAAGCATCGTCGAGGCCGTCCTCGTCCATATCCGAAAACAAAAGCTGAATATCGGCACGTCCATCCTCGTTAAAATCAAAAGCTTCAGCAAGATCGTTTTTACCATCCGAGTCTGAATCTCGATCAAGCATATCCGGTATTCCATCTTCATCGGTATCAACAGGCGAATAGCAGGTACCGCCCAATTCGGTATCATAAGCATCATCCCAGCCATTGTTGTTAGCGTCAACATAAAGTGGCGCAACGTAACTGAATTCGTCTTGCCATTCCGTATTGTCAGGAATTCCGTCATTGTCACTGTCAATATCATAATTATTCGGAATTCCGTCGTTGTCGGTATCAATGCCAATTCCTTCCAGGCTATCCGGCAAACCATCGTTGTCATTATCCATATCAACAGCATCTTCTACCATATCCAAATCGCTGTTTTTAATAATTTGTACAAAAACATGGGCTAGCGCTGTATACTCATCTTCTGTAAGTTCTTTTATATAATATTCGAACTCAATAATACCGCTGAATCGGGGAGGAAGTTGTAATACAAAGTTGCCGTCAGCTTGCATTTTTAGATAGGCCTCTTTCGGCGATTCAGCAAAGTAGATACTGATTTCATCTCCGTTAGGATCGTAATCATTTAGTAAAACATTTCCGGTAAGCGTTAAAAGATTTTGTGCGATGTGGATAAAAGTATCGTTTTGTGCAACGGGAGGTATACTTGATTCAAGTAGAGTATATTCAGAATGTTTTGTTGCTTTAACAACATTGGTTTGAAAAATATACAAAACACTCAGCAACCCCAAAATTAGTATATTGCTTTTCGATTTCATGTAACCCTTATTACTTTTCAAATTTACGTAGTAAGAGCTAGTGGTGATCCGTAGAAAATGCTGAAACAGAGGGTGTGAAACAATGTTTTTTAGGGGAGTTTTTTCTTAAGAAGAGTCAGAATGTTTGAAAAAATACTAGGGTTTTAGTTCGTAATACTGATTTTTATAGTTGCGAGTTTACATAACTATTTAATGTATTATAATGTTATTGGTTTTTTGAGGAGGAATCCCGAACAATCAGTTCTGTCTCCATCATTATGGTTTCATATGTTTTGGATTTTGTTTTGCTGCTAATTTGTTTAATTAATAGTTCGGCTGCTTTTTGGCCCATTTCAAAACCCGGCTGCTTTATTGTTGATATTGATGGTGTTACCAGTTCGCTAAATGGTTCGTTGCTAAATCCTACAATGGCTATGTCTTCCGGCACTTTAATTCCTTTTTCCTTTAAATAAATAATGGTACTGAGTGCGGTGGTATCGTTGGCACAAAAAATTGCATCGGGTCTTTCTTTTGAGCGGATTATCTTTTTTATCGCATTAAGTCCATCTTCGCGGGTAAGGCTATTGTGCAAAATCAGGTTCTCGTTAATTTGAAGTCCTGCATTGCTAATTGCTTGCCGGTACCCGGCCTCCCGTTTTTCATAAATTTGCAGGTTGAGAGGTCCGCCAATATGAGCTATATTTTTCCGGCCCTGTTCAAGAAGGTGTTGTGTAGCCCGGTAGGCACCACCAAAATCGTCAACAACAATTTTATGTGCAGGAATTTCTTCTACAATCCGATCGAAAAACACCAGTGGAATATTTCTCTCCGAAAAAAGCTTCAGGTGATCATACGTTTGAGTTTCCATTCCAATCGACAAAATCAGTCCATCAACACGATTCGAAAATAAAGAGTGTGCGATAGTACTTTCTTTTTCCAGGTTGTCGTTCGATTGCGAAATGGTAACGGCAAATCCCTGTTTGTAAGCAACATCCTCAATTCCGGAAATTACTGATGAAAAAAAGTGCCGGTTGATTAGGGGAACAATAACACCAATAGTATTGGTACGTCGGGTGCGCAGATTTGCCGCCATAACATTTGGGCGATAGCCCATATCAAGTGCCGCTTTTTTTATCTTTTTCCTTGTTGCTTCGCTAATCAGAGGGTTGTCTTTTAATGCCCGCGAAACTGTGGAAGCCGAAATATTCAGCTTTTTGGCTATATCATGAATTGTAATTTCCGGTTTTTGCGCCATTTGTCGTGTTATTTAACGACAAAGTTAAGAATATTTTTAATCAATGCAATCGATTGCAATTCTATTTCTTTCTTCTTACATTTGCAGAATTAAATCGTTTAAGAATAAAAAATTAAATACTATGGCAACAATTTATGAAAGAAGGTATGCTTATCATCCTGAGGATTTTAAGAAATACGATACAGAAAAAATCAGAAAAGAATTTTTAGTGGAAAACCTGATGGAAGAGGGTAACGTTCGTATGGTTTATTCATCGATTGAGCGTTATATTATTGGTGGTGCTGTTCCTGTAACCGATGACCTTCCTCTGGAAACCATCGATCCGCTGAAAGCTGCCTATTTTTGCGAGCGCCGCGAAGTTGGTGTAATGAATGTTGGTGGATCCGGAACCATTGTGGTTGACGGAACGGAGTATAAAATGACTTACAAAGATGCCTTATACATCGGCCGTGGAAGCAAAGAGGTTACTTTTAAATCGGACGACGCAGCCAAACCTGCACACTTTTATTTTAACTCGGCACCTGCACACAAAGAATATCCTAACAAGCAAGTTACTTTGGCCGACGCCAATGTTCTTCATCTGGGAAGCCTGGAAACATCGAACGAAAGAAATATTAACCAGCTGATGATTAACACGGTTGTTGATACCTGCCAGCTGCAAATGGGAATGACTGAGTTAAAACCGGGAAGTGTTTGGAATACCATGCCTGCACATCAGCACACGCGCCGTAACGAGGTTTATTTCTATTTCGAAGTTCCTGACGAACAAGCTGTTTGTCATTTTATGGGCGAGCCACAGGAAACACGTCACATCTGGATGAAAAACGAACAAGCAGTGATTTCTCCTGAGTGGTCGATCCATTCGGCTGCCGGAACATCAAACTACATTTTTATCTGGGGAATGGCGGGCGAAAACCTCGATTACAATGATATGGATGTTATTCAACCTCGGGAACTGAGATAGAATACTTCAAAATCAATCAACAAAAATTAACTGAAAATGATACAGGAATTATTCGATCTAAGCGGAAAAGTAGCGCTGATTACCGGCGGAACCCACGGTATTGGACTGGCCGTTGGAGTAACGCTGGCACAGGCAGGTGCTAAAGTTTGTGTTAATGGTCGCTCTAACGATAAATTATCCGAATGTAAAAAGGAATATGCAAAATCGGGTGTAGATGTTTACACCATTAATTTCGACGTTACCGACGAGGTAGCTGTTGACAAAGGGATTTCGACAATTGAAAAGGAAGTTGGACCGGTTGATATTCTTGTAAATAACGCAGGAATTATCAAACGTATTCCGATCCTCGATTTAAAAGTTGATGACTTTAAGGAAGTAATTGATATTGATTTGGTTGCTCCTTTTATAGTGGCTAAACGTGTGGCACCAAAAATGATTGAAAACCGCTCGGGAAAAATTATAAATATGTGTTCGATGATGAGCGTTTACGGTCGTAATTCGGTGTCGGCTTATGCTTCGGCAAAGGGCGGTTTAAAACTGTTAACGGCAAATATGTGCTGCGAGTGGGCAAAATACAATGTACAAATCAATGGAATTGGTCCGGGATATATTGCCACGCCACAAACCGCGCCGATCCGCGAGGGAGCTCATCCGTTTAATGATTTGGTGATGACACGCACTCCGGCTAACCGTTGGGGCGAACCTGAAGATATTGGAAATGCCGCTTTGTTTCTGGCATCGAAAGCAGCCGATTTTGTAAACGGGCAAGTGCTATATGTCGATGGTGGTATTTTAGCCAACTTTGGTTACGTAAAAGGCGAAAACGATATTTAATTAATCTGAGAAGAGTGTATTGGAAACAAAATTGCGGACTCGTAGCTTGTTTCTGATACACTTTTTTTATTCCATAAATCTAAATCAACCATGAAGAAAATTGTTCCATTTATATTGTTTCTGATACTGTTTGCCTCGTGTACGCAGCAACCTTCAATTACGTTAAAAAACCCGTTGGCAGAAGAACGAGCCGATGAAGTGATTGTGTTTTCACGCGAAGAAATTGCAGCAAAAATTGCTTTGGAAGAGGGCAAGTTACCTGTTTTTAAAACCGGCGATAAAACGATTCCAAGCCAGGTTGATGATTTAGACGGCGACGGAATATGGGACGAAGTTATTTTGTTGATTGATATGAAAGGCAATGAAACCATTGAAGCGACAATAGAACTGATTGCAGAAGCGGATTATCCGACGTTTAAAAAACGTACAAATTTGCGCCTGGGAATTCATCAGGAAGACGGATCGTATAAAGAGGTGGATAATTACAAAGCTGTTCCGGTTAGCGAGCCTTTTAAAATTATTGCCCAGGGAGAAGGCGTAACCTGGGAAAATGACAAGATCGCGTTCAGGGTTTATTTTGATTGCCGAAATGTAAAAGACCTGTTCGGAAAAACTAAACCGGTTATGGTGGCCGACGATGTGCATACGCCCGCTATTCCTGATTATCATGTTTTGAACGATTGGGGAATGGACGTTTTGCATTGTGGCAGTTCGCTGGGATCGGGTGGAATTGCATTGATGAGAAACGATTCGCTCTATCGGCTGGGATCGACAGATGTGTATGAATACCAAAAAATTGTAGAAGGCCCGATTCGTTCGGTTTTTGATTTGAAATATTCAGGATGGCATGTTGATGGAGAAGAAATGGAAGCCGTGGAACGTATTACCATTTATCCCGGTAAATATTGGTTTGAGTCGGATGTAACGTTTTACGGATGTTCCGAAGGTGATCAGATTGTAACCGGAATTGTTACCTCGCAATTGAAAAAGGAACCGTTCCAGTTTGAGGCGGCTGATTTTACCTGTATCGGCACGCACGGTGTGCAATCGTTGAACAACGATGAGTTGGGAATGGCGGTAATTGTACCTCTGTCAGAGGCTGGTAAAATAGGAAGAACCAGCGATATTAACTGGTTCGAAAAGGGTTTTAAAACTGTTCCTGAAAAAGGTTTTAGCAACATCATTTCAGAAACATATTACATCGGACAAAAATGTAAAGATGCCCAACCTTCCAACCATTATTTCTTTTCGGTTTGGGGCCTGGATAACGACCAATGGAAAACGGAAGATGGTTTTCGTGAATATATTACAGATGAAACTGAAAAATTTTCTTCGCCAATTCAGAAAATGTAATGGAGGTTATTTGTCATTTCGAAGAAAGGACGATTGAGGAATCTGTACATAAGCGAGAGATTTAGCTGCGCTGATTTTCAATTCTCCTCATTCTTCGTCGAAATGACAATTTGATTTGGTTCCTGCAGAATAATTTTATTTTAAAAACTTCAGTGTTCCCCCTTTTTGCAAATCCTCGTGATTTATTTTCGTAACACTTTCTTTACCGTTTAATTTAACGGAAGTGAAAACGTTTGAAGACGTTGCTCCGTCGGCTTTTAAAACAAACTTGCCACCCGGGTAATACGTCTTATCCAAATTAAGTGTTACCTCCTTAAATATTGGCGACGAAAGTTGATATTCGTTACTTCCCGGGCACATTGGGTAAAATCCCATCGCACCAAAAACATACCATGCCGAAAGTTGCCCGGCATCGTCGTTTCCTGAAAGTCCGCCGCGGTTTAAACCATATTCCGTGCGCAGGATATATTTTACTGTTTTTTGAGTTTTATCCCACTGGTTGGTATAATTAAAAAGAAAAGGAATATGATGACTTGGTTCGTTGCCGTGCCAGTAAAGTTTGTCATCAATTAGTTTATTCAGTTTTTCGCTGAAGGTGTTTTCTCCTCCCATCAATCCAATTAATCCTTCAACATCGTGTGGTACAAACCATGTGTAATGTTTTGGTGTGCCTTCAGTTATAAAGAACTGTTCGGCATTTGCATTAAAATCTTCATAAAAGCTTCCGTCTGCAAATTTGCCATTTACCCAACCCCGGCTTTCATCAAAAACATTTGAGTAGTTATAACTACGGGTGATCAGATCATTATAATCGTCTGTTTTTCCTAATTTCTGAGCTACTTGTGCAACGCACCAGTCGTTGTAAGCATATTCCATGGTGCGCGAAACCTGCTCGTTGGTATGAAAAGCGTCAGCTACAATATCGTCAAGCGGAACATATCCAAACTCGATATATGATGTTAATGCACGGCGGCCTTTCCCGTCTTTATAAGCTTCTTCTCCAGGTAGTTCATAAGCATTCTGTCGCATGTATTTGTAGGCCTTTCCCATGTCAAAATCGAAGCCTTTCATGGCAGCATCACAAAGTATCGATGTACTGTGGTCGCCAATCATTGCCGAGGTATAATTGTTCCACATCGGGAAAATTGGCAGCCAGCCACCATCTTCGGCCATTACTAACAGCGATTTTACCATGTCGTTATATTCTTTTGGCGCAATGAGGCTCAACAGTGGCATTTGCGCCCTGAAAATATCCCAGTTCGAGAAGTCGCCATAATAATCAAAATCACCGTTATTTTTAGTTTCGTATTGTTTCGAGAAAGCCGGATAATCGCCATTTACATCGTTCATTAACCGTGGATGAAATAATGCATGATATATAGCGGTATAAAACTTAGTGAGTTCCTCCTCATTTTCCGATTCCACGTCGATGCGTCCAAGGTAATCGTTCCAGGTGTCTTTCATTTTTTGTGTTGTGCCTTCAAAATCCCAGTCGGCAATTTCTGCCTCCAGGTTTTTGCGCGCATTTTCAATACTGGTAAATGAGGTGCCAACTTTAAGTTTTACGGGCGTGTCTCCTTCCAAATTGAATGTTACGTATGCTCCAATCTTTTTCTGATCTTTACGTTCGGTAGTGCCATGCTCATATTCAAAATCGCCCCATGTGCCATATTTCACAATCTCATGATCAAATTTAGCAACGAAATAGCCCGAAATACCTGCCGGTTCATCTTGCCCCGAATAGATGCGGTAAGCCGGATTGTAACCATAAACTTCCTGTTTTTCAAGATCAATATTTATATACCCCTTTCCTTGGTCGCTGTTAATATCGAACATTATGGTCGGATTTTTTTCGTCTAACCACGAGAATCGAAAAAAGCCACAACGTTTTGTGCTTGTAATTTCTGTCATTATCGTTTTTGCCGGAAATAAAAAGCTTGCATAAGCCGGCGAAAGATTCTCGGTTTTCATTAAAGTCATAGTTTGCCGTTGCACCGGCTGGAAGCTGAAATTGCTGCCAAGTTGAGTGGGGAAGATGGTGAAGGAACCATAATCCTGAGTACACGATCCGCTAAGCCAGTGGCTAGCTCTAAAACCTTGTATCATGGTTTGCCCAGTATAGAAAGGAGCAATACATTTTTGTTCGTTATCGTAAATTTGTGGTGTCCATTGTGTCATCCCAAATGGTGCCGTAACTGCCGGAATAGTTTGCCCGTTACTTACATGGTCGCCGGGGTGTTGCTGAGCCGCTATTGTTGAGGCTGGCCCGGTTCCAATAAGTGGATCGACATAACTGAGGTAATTCTTTTCACTTTTTTGTGTGCAGGAGAATAAGAGTACTAGTACAAGCAGATACAAGTTCTTCATACTGGTTCGATTTTGTTTTGGAATGCCAAAATTAAAATTTTCGGAAAATTCTGATCATTATTTAAAGTAAAAAATCAGAAGATTAGTAGTTGAATCCAACCCTGTATAATTTCGCCCGTTTCCGGATCGAGTTGCGAACCATACATGCTATGAGGGATGGAATAAACAATCAACATAACTATTGACGCAACAATCGTATATACAGGGCGTTCTTTTTTTCGATTCATTACAAAGGCCAGTATCCAGAAAATAAATGCCACCAATGTTTTATTGTCCGTTAAATCCCAGGCAAAAGGTACTCCGGCCCAGGCTTCTCCAAATGCATGAAGCTGAACCATTGGTCCTAAAATCATTCCTCCAACAAGCAAGGTAAAAAGGGTAATGGTGGTATAAAACTTAAAACGATTATGCCCGAAAACTGCCATAATTCCTGCCAGGTTCCCCAATAGCATAGCAAAAAACATAAAAAAGATATGTGGCGCCAGTATTGATGATGGAACGGCTCCTTTAAAACGGATAACAACCGGTGTATCTTTAAGGTACGACGTGGTTCCTTGTTTATCGGTAATTTGAAAATAGTATTGAATTTTACCCGCTGCCGGTTGCTCAGGAACAGGAGCAAACCAGCCTGTTTCTTCGGTAATTTTAAAAACCTGGTTCATGAGGTACGAATCAACAGGCTTTTCTTTGTATACAAAGTCAACGCTTTTATAGTCATCGGTAGATGGGTATTGTTTGTAAAACAAACGGGCCTGAATTGTTTTATCGTCTATGCCAAGCTTAACTTCTGTATTGCTCCCAATCTCAATACTGCGTACTAATTTAACTTCGTAATTGGTATTATTAACTTCTATCGACATCTTTTTGTCGTAGGTTGGTCCGGTTTTACGTTGGTAAATTACTGCCGCCAGGGTGATAACAATAGCCAATAGCCAATAAAATACTTTTTTCATACTTCCAAAGTTATTCAATTAATTATTACAGATCATCTGCATTGGTTTAATTCAGCCACAATGTACTAATCTTCTTTTACAGGCATAATGGTTAGTTGAAATTACTTTTTAGGCACTTTTGCGTAATTTCTGACAGTAATAGGTACACATTTTAAACAAAAAGTAATACATAATATTTTCTATTCGTTTAATTTATAGTAATCTAGCGGTTTCCTTATGAGCCGGAGTTATTGTTCAATTTACAATTGTATGTTATTTAACACATGTCATACATATTCAATGTTTAAATGAAAAACATATTTTAGCAACCGAATCAAGAGTATCTGACTAGTATTTTTGATTAAAACTAAAACTAACGAAGATTATATTTTACTAACTAACTAATTAAACTATGGATGGACCGTATAGATCATCATAAAGGGTTGTAAATTCATTATAACTCTATTTCGAATATTTTTTATTCAAATTTCTATTTATTAATACCAAAACTTAAAATCTATGGAAAAAAATCCTTTAAAAGGTTTTTTAACCTTGCTTATGATGTCCATATTCATGGCATTTTCTCTAGGTTCTTATGCGCAAACAGCTGTTACCGGTACGGTTACCGGTGAAGATGGCGTAGGAATACCTGGTGTGTCGATTGTGATTGAAGGAACTACTCAGGGAACAATCACCGACATTGATGGTAATTACACGTTAACAATACCTGAGGGTGCAGAGAAATTGACTTTCTCTTACATCGGTATGTTAACACAAGAAGTTGAGATTGCCGGGCAATCGACAATTAACGTAGTTATGAAAGCCGATGTTATCGGTGTTGATGAGGTTGTTGTTGTTGGTTACGGTACTCAAATGAAAGAAGAATTAACAGGTGCTGTTTCTTCTGTTTCGGCTGAAAAGCTTGAAACTACATCAGAAACAAGTGTTGCAAGTCGTCTTCAGGGACAAGTTGCCGGTGTAACTGTTACTTCTGCAAATCGTCCGGGTGCTGATGCTACCATCCGTATTCGCGGGGTAGGAACCATCAACGATCCTGATCCTTTGTACATCATTGATGGTGTACCTGCAGGCCCAGGTAACAATATCCCTCCTGGAGATATTGAAAGTATTTCTGTATTGAAAGATGCTTCTTCTGCAGCTATTTACGGAACACGTGGTGCAAACGGTGTTGTAATTATTACTACCAAACGCGGACGTGCAAACCAGCAGCCAAGTATCAATTTCTCAGTACGTACAGGTGTAACAAAAGCTACAAACCAGTATGATCTTTTGAATACTCGCGAGTATGCCGAGGCAGTTTGGTTAACAGCAGATAACCAGGGTGTTGCGCCAAATCACGCGCAATACGGATCGGGAGCATCTCCTGTAATTCCTGATTACATTTTGCCTGCGGGTGCAATGTCTGGCGAGGTTGATGAATCAACTTACAGTTATCCTAGCAACGTAATTTTTAAAGCTAACAAAGAAGGTACTGACTGGTACGACGAGATTTACCAAACCGGTATTATTCAAGAGTACGACCTTTCTATCAGCGGTGGTGGTAGAAATTCTACTTATGCATTCTCAGCCAACTATCTGGATGAAGAAGGTATTTTGAAATGGACTGAATTTAAACGTTACACAATGCGTATGAACTCGGATGCCAAATTTAACGACTGGTTAAAAGTTGGTGAGTCATTACAAGTTGTATACATCGACGAAAATGGTGAATTTGGTGATAACGGTGAAGGTACAGCTGTATCTCACGCTTATCGTTCACAACCAATTATTCCTGTTTACGATATTAGTGGCGAAGAATTTGCCGGATCTAAAGCTTCTGAAATGGGTAATGCTGCCAACCCGGTACAAATCCTTTGGGATGCTCGTAACAACAACGGTAAATGGATGCGAATTTTAGGTAATGCATTTGCTGAAGTTACTCTGGCCGAAGGTCTTACTGCCAAAACTTTATTTGGTACTAACTGGGGACAGTGGAACTACAAAGGTTATGTTCTTCCAACTTACGAACGTTCAGAGCCAAATACCGTTAACGGTGTAAATGCTGACTCAAACTACAGTTTGCAGTGGAACTGGTCGAATACATTAAACTACAACAAAACTTTCAACGAAGTTCATAAATTGAATGTATTGGTTGGTACTGAGGCTGTTGAAAATACTTATCAGTCGTTGAATGCAAGTCGTCGCGTTTATTTCTCTGAAGATCCTAACTACATGCAGTTAGATTCAGGTGAAAGTAACAAAGAAAACAGCGGTAATGCATCAGAATGGTCATTGTTCTCTGTTTTTGGTCGTGCGAACTACAACTACATGGGTAAATATTACTTAGAAGGTACAGTACGTCGCGATGGTTCTTCACGATTCAGTGATGAAAACAAATATGCTGTGTTCCCTGCTGCATCTGCTGCCTGGGCAATCTCAGAAGAAAGTTTCATGCAAGGATCTCGCAGTTGGTTAGATATGTTAAAACTTCGTTTAGGTTGGGGTATGTCTGGTAACGACCGTATTGGTAACTACAACTCGTACTCAACTTATTCAACCGATCCATACAAAGCTTCTTATGCAATTGACGGATCAAATACCAGTGCTGTATCAGGATTTAAGCCTGCAACATTAGGTAGTGAAGATGTAACATGGGAAACTACCAAAACCATTAACATTGGTATTGATGCAAACATGTTAGACAACCACTTGGCTGTTGCTATCGACCTTTGGAAACGTAACACCGAAGATATGTTATTCCGCGAGCCTATTCCTCAGGTAATGGGTATTGCAACTGCACCATACGTAAACGTTGGTGAAATGGAAAACAAAGGTATCGATCTGGAATTATCTTATAACAATACTGCTGTTGGCGGAGACTTAACTTATAACATCAGTATGAACTTGTCGCACTACAAAAATGAGATTCTTAAACTTTCAGGAGATCCTGATCGTTATGTAGATGCTGCAACTGAACGTCAAAAAGTTTATACTCGTTTTGCTGCCGGAACTGCTTTCCCTGAATTCTACGGATATATCGTAGACGGAATTTTCCAAACTCAGGCAGAAGCTGATGCACATGCACCTTACGGAGATACCGATTACAATCAGCCAGGACACTTTAAGTACAGAGACGTTAACGGTGATGGAACTATCACTGCAGACGACAGAACTTTCATCGGAAGTCCTCACCCTGATTTAGTTGGTGGATTGAACATTAATTTAGGTTATAAAAACTTCGATTTAACTATGTTCTTCTACGGTAGCTTAGGTAACGAAATGGTGAATTATGTAACTCGCTGGATTGACTACGGTCAGTTTAACGGTGGTTTAAGTAAAGATGCATTGTACAATACTTGGGGAAGTCCTTATTTGGATGACAACTCAAAAGCAGAATTGCCAAAACTTGACTTAAGCGATATTTCACAAGAGCCTTCTACAGCATTTATCGAAGATGCATCATACTTGCGTCTTAAAAACTTACGTCTGGGTTATACTGTTCCTAAATCATTGCTTGACAGAGCAGGAATTAAAAGCTTAAGACTATACGGACAAGTGTCTAACTTATTTACTATTACTGGATACAGCGGACTGGATCCTGAAGTAAATGCTTCAGGTACTTATATGGGTATGGATATGGGAGCATGGCCTACACCACGTCAGGTTATGTTTGGTGTTCAACTTGGTTTGTAATAGTTAATTTAATTTGAATATAAAACAGATAAGTATTATGAAAAAACTATCAATATTAATGGTTGTAGTGTTTTTACTAACCATGTCATATTCATGTTCTGAAGACTTTCTGACAAAGGAACCTCCTGGTTCCACTTCAGAGAACGTTTTCTACGATGCTACCGGTATTGATGCATTGCTGATCGGTACGTATGCAATGGTAAGCGGTAGTTCTCTATGGGAAATTTCTTGGGGAGCTTCAATACAAAACTGGACTTACGGTTCAGCTGCATCTGACGATGCATACAAAGGATCGGAGATAACTGACCAGACTCCGGCTAACGACATCGAACACTGGGTAGTTCAATCTACTAATAACTATCCGGCTGACAAATGGCAATGGGCATTTGGTATGGGTGTTGACCGTGCTAATAAAACGATTCGTGTAATCAATCAGACTGAAGAAGCCGGAACGATTACTGCAGATCAGGCATCGCAATTCAGAGCTCAGGCCAGATTCCTTCGCGCTTTATTTTATTTTGAGGCTCGTTTGGTATTTGGTGATTACCTACCTATTTTAGATGAAAACGTTGAAGATCCTACACAGGTAACCAACGTTAATGCCGAGGGTGCTGTTCTTAATTTCATCACTGATGATTTAGCTTATGCTGCAAGTACTTTACCTGCTTCTCAGGCTCAGCCGGGACGTGCAACTAAATATGCTGCTATGGCATTGGCTGCACGAGCATACCTGCAAGATTTGAAATACTCGGAAGCAGAAGCTTTACTCGATCAAATTATTGCAAGTGGCGAATTTACATTGGCCGGCGATTTTATGGATAACTTCAATATTGAAACAAACAATAACGAAGAATCTATTTTCGAAATTCAGTCGAATGTTAACGATATCAACGAATCATTGAATGGTGAGATGGGTATTGGTTTGAACTGGCCTCACGGTGGCGACATCGGTATGTGCTGTGGATTCCACCAGCCTTCACAAAACCTTTTCAATGCTTATAAAGTAGACGAAAACGGTTTACCAATGTTCGATACTTTTAACGATACCGATTTGGCAAACGACCAGGGTGTTGCTTCAGAGGATGAATTTGTTCCTACTGATCACGCATTAGACCCACGCGTTGACCATACTATTAGCCGTCGTGGTATTCCTTACAAAGATTGGGGAATTAACAGAGGTGCTAACTGGATTCGTAAACAAGCAGACGGTGGTCCTTACTTGCCAGTAGCAAAACCATTCTTTAAAAAGTCGGAGCGTTTCAGCTTATCAACTACCACAGGATGGCAAACCGGTATTAATGCGAATAACTACCGTTACATACGTTACACTCATATTATCCTTTGGAAAGCAGAATGTGCTGCTTACCGTGGCGATTTGGAAACTGCTCGTACATATGTAAATATGATTCGTCAGCGCGCTATGGATAGTGAGCCAGTAATGGGTAAAGTGCTTATTAATAAATTACCTGCATCAGTATATCCATGGGGCGAAGGCTCAACAGATGCTGATTATATGGCAGGTGGTGCTGTAGATTGGACACAACCAGCAGCCAATTACCAAATTGGTTTGTACACTTCGTTTGCCGATGCAAATGAAGCTATGGAAGCTGTTCAGTGGGAGCAACGTTTAGAGTTGGCTACCGAAGGTTTCCGTTTCTTCGATCTTCGTCGTTGGGATGGTCTTCCTAATAAAATTGGTGGTAAGAGTATGGCAGAGATACTTAATGATTTCGCTTCAGGCGACCAGAGAGTACGTACGTCAGCTGCGGGTATGTCAGGTTTCACTTTCAATGATGCCGACAAATACATGCCTATTCCACAAAGTCAGTTAGATCAACAAGTCGGTATTCTGGAACAACGTCCGGAATACAAATAATAAATGGAGATTTGGTTTGAATGAAAGAGGGGCTGTAAAGTCCCTCTTTTTTTGTACTTTTAATTCAGCCAAAATCACAACCGCTAAACCATAAACTATGCACCTGTTCAAACGATTTGTTCTATTAACTCTTATCATTGTTATCAGTTCTTGTTCCGATGATTTTCTTACCAAAGAGCCACCCGGAATCGACTCTGAAAACTATTTCACGGATGCCAAAGGAATTAATGCGCTGTTGATCGGTACCTATGCTATGGTTCAGGGCAGCTCGTTATGGGAAGTATCATGGGGAGCTTCCATTCAGAACTGGACTTTTGGGTCCGGTGCATCTGACGATGCCTATATAACACCGGAGTTTACATCAAGTGGCGATGTTCACGATATCGAGCTTTGGGATGTGCGTGTAACAAATACCTACTGCGAAGACAAATGGCAATGGGCATTCGGTTTGGGAGTCTTTCGTGCAAATGATGTACTAAGGATATTGGCTAAAACAACTGATATTACGCAGGAAGAAGCGGCCGAATTTGAGGCCGAAGCACGTTTTTTGCGGGCACTATTTTATTTTGAGGCCTGGCTGGTATTTGGCGACTATATTCCAATTATTAATGAAAACGTGAAGGATCCTGCTATGGTTTCCAACGTTAATGAGGCCGGCGAGGTATTACAATTTATAATTAACGATTTACAGTTTGCCTGGGAAAACTTACCCGATTCGCAGGAAGATGTTGGCCGACCAACCAAATATGCAGCTATGGCTTTGGCGGCCCGTTCATATCTCGAGGAGCTTGAGTATGCAAAAGCCAAACCGCTGTTGGATGAAATAATTGCCAG
Source organism: uncultured Draconibacterium sp. (assembly GCF_963676815.1). Lineage (NCBI taxonomy): Bacteria > Pseudomonadati > Bacteroidota > Bacteroidia > Marinilabiliales > Prolixibacteraceae > Draconibacterium > uncultured Draconibacterium sp. The sequence goes on along the minus strand of NZ_OY781365.1, from coordinate 649,675 downwards.
CGGAAAGTATGCGTTAATGCCCAATTTCTTTGATAATTTCAGAATTGAGAAGAACAATAACATTGAATCGATTTTTGAAATTCAGGCTAATGTAAACGATATAAATGAATCGTTGAATGCTGAAATGGGAATTGGCCTGAATTGGCCGCACGGAGGCGATATCGGTATGTGTTGTGGTTTTCATCAAACATCGCAAAACCTGGCTAATGCTTATAAAGTAGACGAGCAGGGACTACCGCTTTTTGAAAACTTTGGTGACACCGATCTGAAAAATGATCAGGGCCTGCGGTCTGATGAACGTTTTACAACTGCAAATGATCTGCTTGATCCAAGAATAGACTGGACTATCAGCCGCCGTGGAATACCATTTCTCGATTGGGGCATTAATCGTGGTTATGATTGGGTACGACGCCAACCGGATGGTGGCCCGTATTTGCCGGCTATAAAAACTTTCTTCTATAAATATCAACGCTACACTTTATCAACAACAACAGGATGGATGACAGGAATAAATGCCAATAACTACCGTTATTTGAGGTATGCACACGTGTTATTGTGGCGCGCCGAGGTGGCAGCAGCAGAAGGCGATTTGGCTACCGCGCTTGATTTCGTAAACCAGGTGCGTGAACGTGCCGGAAACGAAGTGGTTATGGGAAAAGTATTGATCGATTCGCTACCCCAATCGGTTTATCCATGGGGAGAAGGTACTACCGATGATGATTACCAGACTGGTGGAGATGTAGATTGGGAGCAACCGGCAGCAAATTACAAAATAGGATTATATTCTTCGTTTGCCAATGCCGATGAAGCTATGCGTGCAGTGCAATGGGAGCAGCGACTGGAATTTGCCACTGAAGGCAGACGCTTTTTTGATTTGCGACGCTGGGATAATTTGCCAAACAAGATTGGTGGACAAAGCATGGCAGAGGTATTGAATCGTTTTAAGGATGGGGATTTTGAGAGTAGACAATCATATCAATGGCAAAATGCAGAATTTACCAACGACGATAAATATATGCCAGTTCCGAAAGACCAGATTGACCTGCAGAAAGGTGTGTTACAGCAGCGTCCGGAATATATTGACGAGGACTAGTACAATATTCTAGCGCTTGCCCGGGCGAATAATTTTACTCCCAATTCACGATTAACTTTGCAGTTGGACGATAGATTTATATTTTTACAATGCTTTGCCTGTGGCACGAAACCCGCAGTTGCGCAGGCTAATATTTAATTTTATTTCAATTGGCAGAATGGCACTGAACTATCTTTTCATCTTTTTCTTTGTGGTTGCATTTCTGATTGCCCTTGTAAAACTTATTTTCCTGGGCGACACGCAGGTTTTTACCGAAATGGTGCAAGCTACTTTCGATATGGCCAAAACCGGTTTCGAAATATCGCTGGGATTAACTGGTGTGCTTACCCTTTGGATGGGGATAATGAAAATAGGAGAGAAGGGGGGAATTGTGCATGTATTCTCGAAAGTAATCGGACCGTTTTTTAATAAACTGTTTCCTGAGCTGGGGAAGGAGCATCCGGCACACGGATCAATTCTAATGAACATTGCGGCCAATATGCTTAACCTCGACAATGCTGCAACACCAATGGGATTACAGGCCATGAAAGAAATGCAGGAAACCAATCCGAACAAAAATACTGCCTCGAATGCGCAAATAATGTTCTTGGTTCTGAATACCTCGGGACTCACCTTGTTACCCATTAGTATTATGGTTTACCGGGCACAGCTGGGGGCCGTAAATCCTTCCGATATATTTATTCCGATTTTGTTAGCTACCTACTTTTCAACCATTGCCGGCTTAATATCGGTGGCGCTCTATCAAAAAATTAACCTGCTTGATAAAACCATTATGGCTTATCTGGGTGGATTAACAGCTATAATTGTGGGTATCATCTGGTACTTCTCAACGCTTGATAAGGATGCCATTACACAAGTGTCGAATGTGGCCAGCAACTTTATACTCTTTACGGTAATTGTGGCATTTATACTTATGGCCCTGTTCCGAAAAGTAAACGTTTACGAGGCTTTTATCGAGGGGGCAAAAGACGGATTTAAAACGGCGGTAAAAATTATTCCATACCTGGTTGCTATTTTGGTTGCTATTGGTGTTTTCCGCGCATCGGGAGCAATGGAGTGGGTGGTTGCCGGTGTTACCTGGGCTTTTGAGCAAATGGGAATAAATGCTGATTTTACTCCGGCCTTACCAACAGCTTTAATGAAACCGTTGAGCGGCAGTGGTGCCCGCGGAATGATGGTGGATGCCATGACAACTTATGGAGCCGACTCGTTTGTTGGACGCGTAGCCAGCACAGTGCAGGGAGCTACCGATACTACATTTTATATTCTGGCCGTATATTTTGGTGCCGTTGGAATTAAGAATACCCGCTATGCAGTGGTTTGTGGATTAATTGCCGATTTTACCGGCATAATCGCTTCAATTTTGCTGGCTTACCTGTTTTTTTATTAATGCCGGAAAGCCCGTTTTTACGGTCGTATACTTTTTTAATCTAAAGAGACAATTGCTTTTCTTGCTTCCCGAAGTTTTTCAGCAGGGTAGCAAACCTTTTTTTTTGTTTGCCGAAGTTTTTCGGCAGGGTATCAAAAGTGTTTTTTTGCTTGCCGAAGTTTCTCGGCAGGGTATCAAAAGTATTTTTTTGCTTGCCGAAGTTTCTCGGCAGGGTATCAAAAGTATTTTTTTGCTTGCCGAAGTTTCTCGGCAGGGTAGCAAAAGTGTTTTTTTGCTTGCCGAAGTTTTTCGGCAGGGTAGCAAAAGTGTTTTTTTGCTTGCCGAAGTTTTTCGGCAAGGCAGCAAAGGTGTTTATTGGTAGTATTTAAATATCAGTGGAGTCGTAAACCACAACCTTACTCCAAAGGTGCTGGTTTTCCTCTACAAATTTTAGGTGAATCGGATCAACCTGGTACGAATCCTGGTCGGCCTGGCTATCGAACATTGCCAGGTAGGATACCGAATACGAATGATCAACTACATCGCGGTCTTCAGTTGAGGCCGGAAATCCGATATGGCTCACTTTTATAGTTTTTACTTTTGTGAGTTGGTGCAATGCTTCAACTAACTGCTTTTTGTGTGCTTCGTTTGCTGGTTCTTTCAACCAAAAAAATACATGATGAATTAAGGTGCCCTGAAGTTTTACGTCCGCAGCGGTGGCTTTTTTTGCCAGAGGAAGCAAACCTGCAAATGTTGCACTTGCTGCCAGTTTTTTAATAAACGATCTTCTGTTTTTCATACTAAAGTTTATTAACGGTTTGTTTTAAAAGAACCAGTTTGGTAAGCAACGATTCAAGTAAATCGAGTTTTAACATATTGGCACCATCCGATTTTGCCTCGGTTGGATTAGGATGTGTTTCGATAAAAATTCCATCGGCACCAACAGCAATTCCGGCGCGTGCAACAGTTTCTATCAACTCGGGTTTGCCACCGGTAACACCACTGGCCTGGTTGGGTTGTTGCAGCGAGTGTGTAATGTCGAGTACAACGGGTACTTCCATTTCTTTCATTACCGGAATGCCACGGTAATCCACCACCAAATCCTGGTAGCCAAAGGTTGTGCCTCTCTCGGTAAGTGCAATGTTGTTGTTGCCGCTTTCGCGCACTTTATTTATTGCAAACTGCATAGCATCTGCCGAAAGAAATTGTCCCTTTTTTATATTTACCACCTTGCCGGTTTTTGCGGCAGCTACTAAAATATCGGTTTGCCGGCATAAAAATGCAGGTATCTGTAACACGTCAACATATTCGGCAGCCATTGCAGCTTCGTCGGCCGTGTGAATATCAGTTACAACCGGAATATTAAAAGTATCGCCAACCTTCTGCAGAATTTTCAGCGCTTTTTCGTCGCCGATTCCTGTAAACGAATCGAGGCGCGAACGGTTGGCTTTTCGGTACGAGCCTTTGAAAATGTATGGGATTTTGAGTTTCTCGGTTATGGCAACCACTTTTTCAGCAATTTCCATTGCCATGGTTTCGCTTTCAATGGCACATGGTCCGGCCATTAAAAAGAAATTTCCGCTGTCGGTATTTTTAAGTTTATCTATTTGTGGTATCATGGTATTACTTTTTGCGCTAAAAATAATAAGAATGTTTGGGTTATGGTTGAGGCAGGTGTATAAAACACAAATGGGAACTACTCTGTTACGAATAGCTCCCATTCACTGTCAAGCAACCGAAGTTGCTTTTGGTGCCAGGCTACGGTTATTACGACCGGCATTGGCTTTTTCTTTCGAATCGGCTTTTGCCTTTACTTTCCGGCTTTGCTTTCTACGGCTAAGCCTTCCGGTTGTCCTTTCGGTAATCGCGCTTACCTTCCTGAACGAAGTGTCTTTCAGTGTATTCAGTTAATCCCTAAGGATGTCTCTTTTCCAATCAACGGGTTTGAGTTGCCTCGTTTTCGTTGTGCAGTTTCGCAGTTTAGACCTTGATCTTTTTACTTCCTGCCTGATGACCCAATCTTGAAAGAACTTCTGGAACTTCTTTCAGATGATTGCCTGAACTTTGATACTCCAGAATATCGCGTTCAAACTTCAGCTTTTTCGTTGCGCCGCCCCGAGGGGTGGGATGAAATGGTTCCGGTTCCGACTAAGAAACTTTCCCCGTTTCCGCAATTTCCAAGCAGCCTTTTATCGCTCACCTGATAGATCAAATATACAGCGAAAAATGAAAAATACAAGTGATTTTCAGTCGTTTATATCCACCATGAATTAACCGCAGTTATCAACAATTGTTAATAAGGTCGTTTAGTCTTTTATCTGTGGTTCAGTTTTATTTAATCCACAACCACTGAAACTTGATCGGATCTCTTTCTGTTGGACGAATACTAAGTTCGATTGTGTAGAAACCGGGTTTGGGGAAGTCGATCGTACCTATTTTATTCGATTCGAAATTATCGATATGCCAATCCTGATTGGGTTCTCCAACGGTTTGCCCGGTTGGATGTACCGAATGATACATCGATTGTTCGGCAGCCTTTAATACAATCTGGCTGTTGTTTCTATTGCCCTGAAAACTATACGAAACATCCACCCTTTTTGTGCCCGGTTTGTCAACGTAAATTTTCCAGCTAAAGTCAGTAACGCCATCAGCCGTTACAAAAGCCGGGACCGTTCCGTATTTTGCCGGCGGTGTAATTTCCATTAATTCAGGCTGTGGGTTTTGATTTCCGGGAAGCAGTGAATAACCATCGTCGGATGTTTTGGCAACCAGTCCATCCGTTATCTCTGGTTTCGATTGGTACTCAACAACAACTACTGAAACATAAGGATCCGGTTGGTCATTCGGAAGCTTAATTTGGGTAAAAGCGCCAGAGTGAGAATAGGAGAGCGGTGATTTTTGTTTATCCGCCAGTACATAAATTTTTTCAGGATTTGCTGTAATACCTGTTAGATTAAGATGTTTATTCAATGGCCAGTTATAAACATGCAGAAACAATTTAAAGATGTTTCCATCCTGTTTACAGGTAATTTTTCCCCAGTCGTGCAAGTCTTTGTTCAGTTCGAAAGCTTCTGCACCGTAAATCGATTCTCCGTTCACCTGTAGCCATTTGCCCATTTCAAGCATGCGCTGCGAAATTTCGTAAGGAACTTCGCCGTTGGCACGTGGCCCGATGTTCAGCATAAAATTGCCATTCAAACTTACGTTGCCAATTAATGATTTCAATAATGTTGTTGTGGATTTCCATTCGGAATCTGACGAATGAAATCCCCAGGAATGAGCAACTGTTGCCGGCGATTGCCACGGGAAATCTTCTTCCTTGTCGCCAAGTTGGTTATCGCCCAGTGTTTTGTAATCAATGTCAGGATCTTCTTCGATCGATAACCCCAAACGGGAATTAACCAGGCAGTTGGGCTGCAATTCTCGTATCAATGATTTTAGCTGTAGTAATTGTTCTTTGGTAACGATACTTTCCGAGTGATGGATCCACATATCGAACCAAAGCATCGATATTTCGCCGTAATTGGTTAGTAGCTCTGTGATTTGTGGAATTACTTTCTGTTGCCAGTAACGGTCGTAATCACTTTCTGATATTTTATAAATTTCACGTGTATGATCCCAACCAAGAGGGTGTTCCCAATCCACCCAGTGCGAATAGTACAGACAAAGTTTAATCCCGTGTTTTTTGCAGGCTTCGGCCATTTCAGCAATAATATCGCGTTTAGGATTGGTGTAATTCCCCAGGTCGTAATCACTTACTTTGCTGTCCCATAAAGCAAAACCGTCATGGTGCTTGGCCGTAATCGTGATGTATTTCATCCCTGACTTTTTCGCCAGAATAACCCATTCTTCCGGATCAATTTCGTCCCACTGAAAACGGTCGAGGAGCGTAACATATTCATCACGATCAATGCTGTTTCGGTATAAAATCCATTCGGCGTAGTCGTTGTCGTTGCGTAGTTTCTCTCCTTTCCAGTATCCTTCGGCACCACTGTAAACACCCCAGTGAATAAACATTCCAAAACGCGAATCGGTGAACCATTTGGCGCGTTCGTTGGTATTGTTCTGGCCAAATGAAGTAAAACTGCAAAGCAGGCAAACAAGGACAATCAGGTTTTTCATAAGTTGGTTAGTTAGTTATAATAAGTAGTTTTTAGCTACGACAGGCGGTTTTTAAAATCTTCGTATTGAAATTTTCGAACGATGTTTAGTTTGTCATCTTTTGTCCAAATGGCAATTGACGGATGATTTACGCCATTAAACATGGTAGTTTTTACCATCGTGTAATGGATCATATCGAGGAAAACGATTTGTTCGCCAATTTGCAATTCTCGTCCAAAATCGTAGGCTTCCATAAAGTCGCCAGCCAGACAGCTTCCACCTCCTAGCCGGTAAAGATGTCGACTCTCTTCCGAAGGATCTTGTGCACCAATAATTTTTGGTCGATACGGCATTTCAAGCGTGTCGGGCATATGGGCAGTAAACGAAACATCGAGGATGGCTGTTTTTACGCCTTTGTGTTCCACAATATCCTGAACCGTTGAAACCAAAACACCGGTCTCCCAGGCAATAGCGCTACCGGGTTCCAGAATCACTTTTACATCGTATTTCTTTCTGAAAGCGCTGAGCAACTGAATTAAATGTTGGTGATCGTAACCTTTGCGTGTCATTAAATGGCCGCCCCCCATGTTCACCCATTTTACCTGGTGCAGGTATTTGCCGTATTTGTTTTCCAGGTTCTCCAGCACTTTTTCAAGGCTGTAAGAATCCGATTCGCACAACACATGAAAATGGATGCCTTCAACACCTTCAGGCAATTCTTCTGGCATTTCATCGCTGCCGACTCCCAAACGCGATCCCGGAGCACTTGGATTATAAAGATCGGTACCAACATCAGAATATTCCGGATTCACACGAATTCCGCAAGAAATTTTATGGTCGGCCGATTGTGTACGTTCGTAGTATTTCTCAAACTGTTTTACTGAATTAAAAACAATGTGGCTGCTGTAACTCATTAATTCGTCAAATTCATGATCGAGGTACACCGGCGAATACAAATGTGCGCGGGTTTTCATTTCCTCGAAACACAAACGCGCTTCGTACAATGAGCTGGCGGTTGCGCCTTTTAAATATTCGCGTACAATGGGGAAGGCGCTCCACATGGCAAATCCTTTAAACGCGAGAATAATCTCAATTCCGGCTTCCTGTTGAACGCTGTTGATCAGCTCCAGGTTTTTACGAAGCAGTTTTTCATCGAGCACAAATGCCGGAGACGGTATTTCTTTATAATTCAAAGTCGGTATTTTTTGCAGTTAAAATAAAAAGCCCCAAGTTATTAACCCGGGGCCCGAAGCAAGTATGTTGTTACACTTCAAGATCACCATTAATCTCTTCGTTCCACGGCAAACCGTGTTCTCCGATTTTTTCCATAAACGGATCCGGATCGAATTCCTCAACGTTAAATACGCCTTTGCCCTGCCATTTTCCGGTAAGTACCATCATAGCACCCAGCATTGCAGGAACACCGGTTGTGTACGAAACGCCTTGAGTACCTGTTTCTTCAAAAGCCTTTTGGTGACTGCAGTTGTTCCAAACGTAGTAGGTTTTTTCTTCGCCGTCTTTTACACCTTTTATGCGGCATCCGATAGATGTTTCGCCGGTGTAGTTATCGCCAAGATCTCCCGGATTTGGAAGTACCTCTTTCAGGAACTCCAACGGAATAATGTCAATGCCTTTATATTTTACCGGGTCAATGCGACTCATTCCAATGTTCTGGATTACACGAAGGTGAGTCAGGTATTCCTGGCCAAAAGTCATCCAAAATCGCGCACGTTTTAAACTTGGGAAGTTTTTGGTTAACGACTCCAGCTCTTCGTGGTAAAGAACGTATGAGTCTCTGGCACCGATATTCGGGTAATTCAATGCCTGTTTAATTTCAAAAGGTTTGGTTTCTACCCACTGTCCGTTTTCCCAGAAACGTCCGTTTTGTGTGATCTCGCGGATGTTAATTTCAGGATTAAAGTTAGTAGCAAATGCTTTTCCGTGGTCGCCGCCGTTGCAATCTACAATATCAAGGTAGTGCATTTCATCAAAATGATGTTTGGCTGCATGTGCCGTGTAAATACTGGTTACACCGGGGTCGAATCCGCAACCCAGAACAGCCATTATGCCTTTTTCTTTAAAACGATCGTGGTAAGCCCATTGCCAGCTGTATTCAAATTTAGCTTCATCTTTGGGCTCGTAATTGGCAGTATCAAGATAGTTTACTCCGGTTTCCAAACAGGCATCCATAATCGGAAGATCCTGGTAAGGAAGGGCAACATTAATAACCAGCTCCGGTTGAAATTCCTTAATCAGCGCAACAGTATCAGCTACATTATCAGCATTTAACGAGGCTGTTTTTATTCTGCCTTTACCAACTTCTTTTGCAATTACATCGCATTTCGATACGGTGCGGCTGGCCAATAAAATTTCAGAAAAAACTTCCGGGTTATCTGCACACTTGCTGGCAACCACGCGGCCAACACCACCTGCTCCAATTATTAAAACTTTACTCATTTTCTTGTTTAATCATTTTAATTCAATAACATAAAATATATTCATCCGAATATTGTAATTTCGTATGAACAATACAAAAAATCAGAGACAAATTAAGCATTTTTTTTGATGAGTGAAACTTTCGAAAATAAAGATTTTAATCCGAATGGAGTGGGACTGAAAAACGGCAATTTTATTGGGCTTCCGTTTAATGAGGAATCGGCCGAAGTTGTGCTGTTTCCTGTTCCGTGGGATGTTACGGTTTCGTATGGTGAAGGAACGGCTGAGGCTCCGGAAAAAATTCTGGAAGCTTCGTCGCAGCTCGATTTATTTGATTTGGATGTAAAAGATGCCTGGAAACGCGGAATTTATTTTCAGCCGGTAAGCGAGGCGGTTATGAAGATCAGAAATCAGCTACGCCCGAAAGCTGCACAATACATCGATTTTTTAGAGAATGGGGGAGTTGTTTCTGAAAATGCGGAAATGCAACACACGCTTGCGGAAATAAATGAACAGTGTGAAGCGATGAACTTTTTTGTGTATCGCGAAACCAAAAAACTGCTCGATGCCGGAAAAATTGTGGGATTGATTGGTGGAGACCACAGCACGCCGCTTGGTTATTTAACGGCATTGTCGGAAAAATACGAGCGTTTTGGTGTGGTTCAGATCGATGCGCATCTTGATTTAAGAAATGCATACGAAGGATTTACCTATTCGCATGCTTCGGTTTTTTACAATGCGATACAAATGCCCGAAATTAAAAAACTGGCGCAGGTTGGCATTCGTGATTGTTGCGACGAGGAAGTTGAATTAACGGAAAATAACGATCGTATTGAAGTGTATTATGACCAGAATTTGAAAGATGATCAATTTAAAGGTGCAAGTTGGGACGAACAATGCGACGAAATTATAAGCGAGTTGCCAGGGAATATTTATATCAGTTTTGATGTTGATGGCCTGGATCCGAAATTGTGCCCGCAAACCGGAACACCTGTTCCTGGTGGGCTGGAGTACAACCACGTTGTTTATTTGTTTAAAAAAATTTTGAAAAGTGGCCGCCGCATTATAGGTTTTGATGTGTGCGAAACCGGAAATGCAGAGTGGGATGCCAATGTGGCCGCCCGCATAATCTACAAGCTGAGTTGTTTGGCCGGTTGATTTTGATTGGTGCCACTTATTTTTTTACTTTGAAAGTACGTTTCCGAGTGACAGGAACAATAAAATAAATAAGTGTTTTTGCAGAATTCATTTTCTGGCGCAATTATTCAAAAAAAATATTTTTATTTGCGCTTTGAAAAAAATACAAAAACACTACTAATTTTTATGGCTACGTAGATGAAGAATACTTATTTTGATTTGATTGAGCAAAGCTACTACTTTCCGCAGGAAGGCTTTGATTTAAGAGGCGATTCGTTAACATTTCACGGAATCTCTTTAAAATATCTGATTAAAAAATATGGTACCCCGTTTAGGTTTATATACCTGCCGAAAATTGGGGAACAAATAAAAAAATCACGTAACCTGTTTAATAAGGCCATTAAAAAGAACAATTATAATGGCAAATATTATTATTGTTATTGTACAAAATGTAACCACTTTTCGCATGTGGTTAACGAGGCATTAAAACACAATGTCAACCTCGAAACTTCATCGTCTTATGATATCGATCTGATTCTGCATCTTTTTAAGGATAAAAAGATCGATAAGAACCGGAAGATCATTCACAACGGATATAAAACGCAGGAATACCTGACGAAAATTATCGAATTGCAACGGCTTGGATTTAAGAATAATATTATTGTTCTTGACAGTATCAACGAACTGGATCGAATTGAAAAACTAGCCAATGGCGAAAAGGTAAAAGTAGGTATTCGTATGGCGATTAACGAGGAATCGCAATCGGCTTATTACACTTCTCGTTTGGGAATCAGGCATACTAATATTCCGGAGTTTTTCCAGAAGCAGATTAAAGGAAAGAAAAACATTGAATTAAAGATGCTTCACTTTTTTGTTGATTCGGGAATTAAAGACAGTCTGTATTTCTGGGGCGAGTTCCAAAAAGCAATGAAGCTTTATGTGGAGCTGAAAAAGCAGTGCGACACACTCGATTCGTTTAACCTTGGTGGCGGTTTCCCAATTCGTAACCACCTGGGTTTTGAGTACGATTACGAGTACATGATCAAGGAAATTGTTTCGAATATAAAAACGGCCTGCTCGGCTGAAAACCTGCCCGATCCGGATATTTACACCGAATTCGGTAAATATACAGTGGGCGAAAGTGGGGCAATCATTTTCGAGGTGCTGGAGCAAAAACAGCAAAACGATACAGAGAGCTGGTACATCATCAACAACAGTTTAATGAATACCATTCCTGATTCGTGGTCGATTTTCGAGAAGTTTATTTTGCTTCCTATAAACAAATGGAACAACGAATATAAGCGCGCCAATATTGGCGGTATAAGTTGTGACCATTCTGATTATTACAACTCGGAAGACTTTAACCAGGAGGTTTTGCTGCCCTCGTATTCCGACGATGATAAAGAGCCGCTCTATCTCGGGTTTTTCCATACCGGTGCTTATCAGGATGCCATTAGTGGATACGGCGGTATAAAACACTGTTTAATTCCGGCGCCAAAACATGTGATTATCGATCGCGACGAGAAAGGTAATTTCTTCGATTATGTGTATCGTAACGAGCAGTCGGCAGAGGAAATGTTCAAAATTTTGGGTTATACAAAAGACGAGGAATAGTCATTAATTGCATTGTCTCCTTTTAATTTTGATCAAAGAAACTTTATCAAAATCCTTTCAACTTTTTGATTACTGCTGTGTTTTTCTAGAAACTAATCTTTTAGAGAAACAATATGTCAGTTATAGAAATTATAAAAAACCGTAGAGCGACGCCTCCCCGTTTATTTGCAAAAAAAGACTTGCCAAACGGCTCGGTAGAAGAGTTGTTAAGAAGTGCCAATTGGGCACCCAATCATAAAAAAACAGAACCGTGGCGGTTTAAAGTTTACCGTGGCGAAGCCAAAGCCAAACTGGCTGCCGATGCGAAAGCGTTATTGCTGGAAAAACAAAAGGAAGGATACCCGGTTGCTCCGGAGAAAATCGAAAAGTTTGCCTCAACAATTGAGCGCGTTCCGGTGGCCATAGCTATAATTTTGCAGCCCGATTCAGCCGGGCGTTTGCCCGAGTGGGAAGAAATTGCAGCGGTTTCTATGGCCGTACAAAACATGTGGTTGACTGCTACCGAAATGGACTTGGCTGCCTTTTGGGCAACACCGGGTTTTATCGAGTTGTTTGATGAATTGCTTGAGCTGGAAAACAACCAGAAAAGTTTGGGTTTCTTCTACGTTGGCCAGGTAATGATGGATTTTCCTTCGCCGGGACGACGCGACTGGAAGGAAAAAATTGAATGGAAAGATTGAAATTGTTACCTTCAGCTTTTCAAAAATTCTGAATCATGCGAATAGTGATAATCTTTTCATTGCTTGTGCTATGTTTTTCTACGCAGGCACAAACCAACCAGGATGTTTCAACTTTGATTGACACGAAGGATTTTTCGAATCCTGTTTTTATCGCACCCGATCCGCCAAAGCCAATTAAAGGCTGGGAGATGACGAACGTTTCGGAAGAAAAGGTACTGAAAGGAGAATATCCCGGCGAGATTATCAAATTTCGTTTTAAAGGAACTGCAGTTGGCATTTTGGTATACTCCGATAACAATTCAGGAATTATTGAATACAGCCTGGACGGGCAGCCTTGGTTTGAGCTTGATGTTTATTCAAATAAATTGGATGCAACATTAAAAGGTTTTACACTGGATAAAGATTTGAAGAGCAGAATGCACACGCTGCAGATGAGAATTGTCGAAAAACGGAATCCTGAAAGTTCAGGAACAAGAATCGCATTACGATCATTTTATTTCAACAAAGAATAAGAAAGGAGCTTCATTTGAAGCTCCTTTTTCGTGAATTCTATTTTATATTTTCAAGCACATCAACCAGATGTTTCCAGAATTTTTCGGTTGCTGAAATATCCAGCCTTTCGTCAGGAGAATGAGCCCCACGAATAGTTGGACCGAAAGATACCATATCGAGATGCGGGTATTTTTCAAGGAATAATCCGCATTCCAATCCGGCATGAATGGAGCGAACAACCGGTTCATTTCCAAACAGTTTTTTGTAAGACTCAACGGTAGTTTTTAAAATATCAGAATCCGGATTTGGCGTCCAGCCCGGATAACCATCGCTGTGTATTACTGCTGCTCCGGCAAGATTGAAAACCGATTTTACAGTCTCGGCGGCGTAATATTTTCGTCCTTCAATTTCGCTACGCTGACTGGTGGTTACCACAATTTTGTTGTTGCCGGAAAATTTAACCGAAGCCAGATTGGTGGAAGTTTCTACCATATCTTCCATACGCGAACTCATTTCCAAAACACCGTGCGGACAAGCATAAACCGCATTTAAAAGTTTGTTTTGCGTGTTAGTATCCACAACAAAAGCGGGTAGTTTTGTTTCTACACAACTTATTTCCAGTTTTGGCTCAGCAAACTTGAATTCATCTTTTATCGAAGGTGCCATTTTTTCGAATGAAGCCAATACTTCATCTTTTTTATCAGCTGGTGCTGTTATTATCCCAAATGCTTCGCGGGCAATGGCATTTCGTAAATTTCCTCCATTAAACTCAGCAAGTCGAATTTCAAAATTCTCGTTCCAGTTCCATAAAAAGCGGTTGAGAATTTTATTGGCATTCCCACGGTTTTTATGGATATCGTCGCCCGAATGCCCTCCCAAAAGTCCGCTAACTGAAACTTTTAAGGCAATTGAGTTTTTAGGAGTTTCTTCTTGTTCGTAGTCAAAAGTTGCAAGCGTATCAATACCTCCGGCGCAACCTATAAACAGTTCGCCTTCGTCTTCTGAGTCGAGGTTCAGCAAAACCGAACCCGATAAAAATCCGGGTTGCAGGTTAAAAGCACCGGTCAGTCCGGTTTCTTCGTCAACGGTAATCAAACATTCTATAGGGCCGTGTTTTAGTTCTTTTGAGGTAAGTACTGCCAGTTGAGCCGCTATTCCAATTCCGCAATCGGCGCCCAGTGTTGTTCCGTTGGCTTTTACCCATCCGTCAACAATCACCGGCTCAATGGGATCGTTGTCGAAATCAAATTCTTTGTCCGAATTCTTTTCGCAAACCATGTCCATGTGTGTTTGCAGAATAACAGTTGGGGCCTGCTCCATTCCTTTACTGGCAGGCTTTTTTATTAGCACATTCCCAATTTTGTCGGTATTTGCTTCAAGATTATTTTTCTGTGCAAAATCAAGTAAATACTGTCTGATTTTTTCCTCTTTTTTCGATGGCCGTGGTACCTGGCAAATCTCTTCGAAATAATTAAAAAGAGGTTGCGGTTTTAATGCTTCCAGTGTTTTCATTCCCTTAAAATTTAGATGTACAAAGGTGGAGAAATGATAAGTAAAATTTGTTGACGTATGACAGGTCTGAGGTCGGTTGTTTAATACGAGTGTTTTCCCGAATTCCAGCCTTTTTTGCTTAATAGTTGCTGGCCAGATTCTATTGCTCCGCTCTCGATTTCTGTTCCCATCGAATCGTTCCAACGGTTGAGGTAGCCAAACAAAGCAACTACTCCCGTAATTTCCACAATCTCGCCTTCATCCCAATACTTTCTTAAATTTTCCGCAATCTGGTCGTCAACGCTATTTGGAATAATGGAAGCAGCAAATGCAAAATCAAGGGCCGCTCGTTCCGCTTCCGAAAAGGCCGGGTGTGTTTTGTAGTCCCAAATATTGTTGAGTTTTTCCTGTTCGGCACCATAACGTTCAGCAGCTCGTATGGCGTGCGCCTGGCAATAACGACAACCCGCGGCATTGCTGCTAATATAGGCGATCATTCGTTTTAAAGCACTGGTAACACGTCCCTTGTTCTCCATCACTGCCTTGTTCATTTCGATAAAAGCATAGGCGATTCGCGGCCGGTGGTGCATGGTTTTTACACTGTTGGGGCAGAAGCCGAGCGTTTCTTCGTAAAACTCTATTAATTGTTGTAATTCCGGATCTGATTCTCCGCTTTTGGGAGTTACTAATGGTTGTTTCATAGTTTTAAAAACAGATTTTATTCGTTAATGGTGCCTCGTTGACTTAATAAAATAGCAAAGGGGCGCGTGCCCGGAAATTCCGACATTATAATGATGAGAATAACAGTGATTGGTACACTTAACAGCATGCCCGAAATTCCCCAGATAACTCCCCAAATGGCCAAAGTTAAAAATACAACCAGTGGGCTGATGTTTAGTGTATTTCCCATTAGTCGCGGCTCAATAAAGTTTCCAACTACCAGTTGAATAGCACCAACAATTGAAAGTACCAATATTCCGGGAGTTATTTCGCCAAACTGTAAAATGGCAAATATGGCCGGAAAAGCAGTGGCAATAAGCGATCCGATTGTTGGAATAAAGTTGAGAACAAAAATGAGAAAGGCCCAAAACAGCGGCGCATCTATGCCAATAAAAAGTAGGGCAAAATAACTCAGAAAACCGGTTAACAGACTGGTAAGTGTTTTTAACGCAACATAGTTTCCAATGGAATGATCGATTTTGTCCACCAGTTTTTTTACATGTTCGTGACGTTTCTTATCAGGGTACATGGCTTTTAGTTTCTTTGGAAAAATTGGTTCTTCCAACAACAAAAACAAGAGATAAAGCAATACCGTGAATGCATTGCCAAATAGTCCGGTTAGGGTGCTTAACAGCGATGAAAGAATGTTCCCGAAGTTGAGATCTTTTGCAAAGTCGCCCGCCATGTTCATTATGTCAATATCAAATTGATGGTTGATCTGCTGAGCTATTTTATTTACGTTGGCTTCGTACACCGGTAAGGTATTCGAAAGTGTTTTTATGTTTTTTGAGATCATGGTAACAGCCAGTGTCAAAAAGCCAATCAATACCAATGCCGAAAACAGGGTAATGATCCATTTTGGCATGCGGCTAATAAATTTTACTTTCACCAGTAACTTTTTAATTACTCGGATAAGAAACCAAAACAGAATGGCCAATATAAATGGGATGATGATGGATTGTGCATAAATACAAACCACTATAATCGTAATCACGACTAGAAAAATGTAAATTTTTTTGCTTGTTTCCATGAGGCTGAAATTATTTGGGGAAAATACAAAAAACTTCGCTGCCTGTTTGATATTGCTTAAATTTTGTATGTTTGTGTAGTTTTCACAATAAGTATGCTATGGCCTTTAAAATTAATCATCTGACCGGACTTTTATCCCTCATTTTATTATCAATATCTGTTCATGCACAAGTATCGCTTCCGCATGTTTTTAGCGACCACATGATAGTACAACGCGAAAAACCAATTCCCGTTTGGGGATGGGCAACACCCGGCGCCAATATAACTTTAGCCTTCGCTGACCAGAAAGTGTCGACTACCACGGATGAAGACGGAAAGTGGATGGTTCATTTTGCAAAAATGGATCCCGGCGGTCCGTATGAAATGGAGATTTTTGAAGGTGAGAATACCAATGCAACAATCGTTTATAAGGATGTGCTGATTGGCGATGTGTGGCTGGCATCGGGGCAATCGAACATGGAATTGCAAGTTCAGCAAGCCGATGGTGCCGATGAGGAAGTTCCGGTTGCCTATAATCATCAGATACGTTTGTTTAAAGTGCCACACAAAATAAGCATCACTCCCCTTGATAATACTTTGGAAACCGAGTGGAAAGTTTGCGACTCAATCAGTGTAAAGGAAGCTTCGGCTGTAGCTTATTATTTTGCCAAGAAACTGCAACAAACCACAAATGTTCCTATCGGTATTTTAGAAAGTGATTGGGGCGGAACACCCGTTGAAGCATGGACAAGTCGCGAAATGTTGCTTACGGAACCGTTGATGCGAAACAACGTTTTGCAGAATGATACAGTTACTGAAGATCATTTTGTAAAAGACAGTCTTGATCTGATTAAGTTCTGGGATATCGTTTATAATCCTAAGAATGGTATTGATACCATTATTCCTAATCCTGATTTTGAAGACGGAGATTGGAGAACGGTCACTCTGCCGGGAAATGTTAGCGAATGGGAATCAGGGTTTTACGAAGGAATGATTTGGTTGCGCAAAACGATTGAATTGGATACGCAGTTCGGCGGGAAAGAACTGACATTGAATCTTGGTCATCCTGAAATGAATTACTCGCTGTATTTTAACGGTGCCGAGATTTGTAAAACACAGTGGAACGCCAACCTTACACACGATTATAAAATCCCTGCGGAACTCGTACAAAAAGGTAAAAATACAATTGCTCTTCGCATGGCTGCGTTGTGGGGAGGGGGAGGAATCAATCCTCCGGCAGAAGAAATCTACCTGTCAAACGGAGCTGATAAAATCAGCCTGACAGGTGATTGGAAATACAAAAGAAATCTGGAACAAGCTATTCCGTTGATTCATAATTTTCAGTACTATCCAAGTTATTTGTATAATGCAATGATCAATCCGGTAGTGCCTTACGGTTTGGCTGGATTTATTTGGTACCAGGGAGAGGCTAACGAAAATATGGCATACGATTACAGAAAACTATTACCGTTAATGATTAACGATTGGCGGATACGTTGGCAGCAGGGATTTTTGCCGTTTTTGTGGGTGCAGTTGCCTAATTATATGAAAAAGGATAGTGAGCCTGCCGATGGAAAATGGGCGGTGATGCGCGAATCGCAAACCAAAACTTTAGAGTTGCCGAATACCGGAATGGCTTGTATTATTGAATTGGGAGAAACAGATAATATTCACCCCACAAACAAAACCGATGTCGGAAACCGCTTGGCCGCCGTGGCTCAAAAGCTGGTTTATAAAATGGACGTGCAGGCGTCGGGGCCGGTAATAAAAGGTTACACCATTGAGGGAAACGAAATAAGAATTCAGTTTTCTGAAGTTGCAGAAGGATTATCTACATCTGATGAAAAGCCTCTGATCGGATTTGCTGTTGCAGGTGAAGACCAAAAATTTTATTGGGCCAATGCCAAAATTAATGGCAGCGAGGTTATTGTAAGTGCCAAAGAAGTTGAGAATCCGGTTGCAGTGCGTTATGCCTGGGCAAATAATCCGGATTGCAACCTGGTAAACAGTGTCGGTTTGCCGGCGCTTCCGTTTCGCACCGATAACTGGAAAGTAGTTACCCAAAAATAAACGGATTCGATTTTACATAAATTTAGTACATGATTGCTATATTTGGAGTTGGACGTTAAATTAATTATCTAACTCACAAATATTATGAAAAGAACACTAATCATACTCTCCTTGTTGGCGATTCTTCTTTCCTGTATTAATTTGGAATCGGATACCGATGAGCTGAAAGTGGAAACTTTGTTGCAAACAACACAAAGCTGGGATGGAAGCGAACTTCCGTCTTATCCCGAAGGAAAACCCGAGATATCAATTTTGAAAGTGAGCATTCCTCCTCATTCTGAATTGGATTTACACAAACATGAAGTGATTAATGCCGGAATACTACTTGCCGGAAACCTGACCGTGATAACAGAAAACAACGATACCTTAAAAATGCAAACCGGCGATGTGCTTTCTGAAGTAGTTGGAACCTGGCATTACGGAGTGAATGAAGGTGAACAAGTTGCCGAAATAGTTGTTTTTTATGCCGGTACCGTTGGAGCTCCTTTGTCTATTCATACCGAAAAATCGGAATAATTTTGGAGGAGCTTGCAACGACTTTAGAGTTGAGAAAGAACCTCGTAAATTAAAGTTTTTCAGATCTGTCCAATCCCCATTCTTCTTTCATAGCTATGCCAAGTTTCTCCAGCTCGGTTAAAATGGGCTCGTAAATGTCTTTTAAAACCGGTATATGAACACCTTTTTCATTGATTTTTTCATCCAGGATCATTTTAACTCCAATAGCTGCAGGTAATCCAACTGTTCTTGCAATCGATGTATCTTCTTTAGTCGCAAAATCCAACAGTCGCGATTTTACAACTTCTGTGCTTCCGTCTGCATTTTCAACCAAAAACAAGTGTAGCATTATTACCATATCACGGGCACCTTCGGGCAACATCATTTTTTTGAGCATCAGGTCTGTCACCATGTCAAAATTCGAACCTTCGTCCATTGCCACCATATAATCGCTGAAAAGTCCAAGCCATTCCATTGCAAGAACTGCCGGACTGTCTATAGGTAGCCGCAGCCGTTCAGCTGCTTTTTCTTTAATATTAGCCGGATAAACTTCCAGCTGGCGTGCCATTATTTTTTTGTAGGTTTTTCCGGCGAAACTTTGCTTGTCGTACGTAAACAGTCCCAAAGTTTTCATGGCGTCCATAATCTGGCACCAATCGGGATAGCGGAAAGTGCCGCGGTACATTGTATCTGCGTCTTTCAAACCATACATATCAATATATGCCAGCGAGTCGCGATTCGGATAAACCTCCATTTCTCCAACTTCAGGAAAGTCAATTTTTAATGGATTTTTAAAAAGGTCTTCTGTCGGAAGTTCAACAATCTCTCCGCCTTTTAAATATTTTGCTCCGTTGTTTCCGGCCATAATTACACCTTCTGGCGACCACGAAAATTTGTATTTAAACGGATTATCGGTTTGCTCGGGTGCTGCCAGCGCACCACACAACGAGTAAAATTCTTTAACCCGTCCACCTTTGTCGTGCACCTTGTCGATAATTCGCATTGCAGTCATGTGGTCAAATCCCGGATCAACGCCAATCTCGTTCAGAATAATGATTCCAGCTTCTTTGGCTGCTGCATCCAGCCCTTTCATTTCATCTGATACATACGACGTGGTTACCATGTTTTTTTTGTGTTTTATACACAATTTGGCAACTGTTACGTGATGCGTATAAGGCAGCAGACTCACTGTTAAATCGTGAGTTGCAATTAATTCATCTAATTGATTAAGATCGTCGATGGTCCATTGCAGAGCTTTACCGTTTGCTCGGCTCCTGATTATTCTTTCGGCTTTTTTTAGTGTGCGGCTGGCAATCGTTAATTCTATTTGGTTGTCAAGAATATAATCGGCAAGTGGTTTGGCTACCATTCCGGCGCCAAGTAATAATACTTTCATTTTTCTGTTTTCTGTTTGTTTTCAATTTCTCAAACGAAAATTCTGAGATTTCGTTCGATAAATTTTACCCTGGTTTTTCTGAATTTACTCTCCTGTTTAAAAAAAGAGGATTTTTGTCGATTCAATAAACTACTTTTTTTCAGCCCCTTAAGTTGCTAAAAGTTTATTTAACAAAAGATGATATCCTCCAATTTTGTAATTTATTGCAAAAATCATGTGCTTCTGGTTTAAAATTTTTTAAATTGTGCACATGGTACAATCGTATTCATGTCCTGTATTTTTCTATCAAGGCATGCCCGAATGTCTCGATGATGATACGGTTTCACATTAGCTGCAACCGCGGTAATTTCTATTCCACAACTCTTATTGACGCCTGTCAATACTTTTTTACTGTTTAAACTCCTTTCTAATCAGTGTCGATAAGACGGATTCGGAATGAAGCGCAACAGCTTTTCTACCTGGCTCGTATAATGCTATGGATTGGCTATTAAGTGTTTTATGAAATTTTCAATATGAACTTTTAAACTTAATTGAAATGAACAGTGCGAAAGAATCATTAAATGTTGGTGAAATGATGCGTGCTTACGATTTTACTCCTGAAACTATACAAACCATTAACAACGAGGGACTTTTGCCTTCTGGCTTAATTCGTCGTCTGCAAAAATGTTACCCTCAGTATTCCCAATTTTCAAAGCAAAAGGAACCGCTTTTTAAAGGAAAAACACATTACTCCGGATTAATTGGTTTTCGCGAAATTTTGCATGTGTTAAAACAAAATGGAGTAGAGCTTGACCACGTAAAAGAACGCGAATTTTTCCTGGAAGTGTATCGTTTTATGGCGACCAAACATATACTGAATACCATCGATTGGAGCAATTATAAAAATGATCCGAATTATTATCTGGTATTTCCGCAGCCGGATATGATAAACAAAGAAGATGTACAAAAATACAAAGACGCCGAAACTGACGAAGAACGCCGAAAAGTTGTTGAAGCGTACCAGTTAAAAACCAATCCGCACGACGGGAAACAGAAACTGAACAAACCTTTCTTTTATAACGACGAGGGGCAAATTGAGATTCTTGAAGGAAGCCAGCACAAATATCCGCCAATTAAACTGATTCTGGATGCCGGAACACAAAACTGTTTTGCTTTTTGCACGTACTGTTTCAGGCATGCGCAGGTACGTGGTGATGAGGACATGTTTGTTCAGCGCGATATCAGCCAGGTGCATAATTACCTGAAAAAGCATAAAGAAGTTACCGATGTATTAATAACCGGAGGCGATGCAGGTTATATCTCTTATAAACGTTTGAAAGAATACCTCACTCCAATTCTTGAAGATGAGGAGCTTTTGCATATACGCACGCTGCGAATCGGTTCACGGGCGATCACTTTTCATCCTGAGCATTTGCTCACTGACCAGTTTAAAGAAATACTTGATTTGCTGAAAACTACTGTAGAAAATGGAGTTCAGGTGGTTTGGATGTCGCACACATCTACCCCCCGGGAAATACTAAACCCGGGAGCAATCGCTGCTATTCAACGACTGAAAAAATATGGAGTTAAAGTAAAGAGCCAGAGTCCGATTATGAACACAATCAGTTTATATAAGGATGAAAATGGAAAGGTAGATGTAGATCTTTCGGCACAAAACTGGATTGACCTGGGGAATATTTTGGCCATGGTTGGTATCGGTTTCCATTCAATGTACTGTGCAAGGCCAACCGGTGAACATCATCATTTTACAGCTCCTTTGGCCGACATCACAAAAGTATTCAACAAGGTGTATCGTAGTCTGGCGTCGATAAATCGTCCGTCGCGTTATATTACAATGACTTCCTCCGCCGGAAAAACTTCGTTAATGGGAACAACTGAGATTGATGGCGAAAAGGTGTTTGTGCTGAAATTTAACGAAGCACGGAACATGGAGTGGATGGACCGCGTATATTTTGCAGAGTATGACGAGCAGGAAAATACTATAGAAAAGTTAAAGCCTTACAAGGCCGACAAATATTTCTACGAAGATGAACTGGAAGAGATTGAAGGCCGGTTGGAAGAAGCGTTAAAAAGAGAATCGTTAAAAATTGCAGGCCATGATTAACAAGATCGTGAATTCGGCAAAAGAAGCGGTTGCCGAAATTTTCGACGGAGCAACCGTAATGATCAGTGGTTTTGGTGAAGCCGGCAGCCCGGTGGAATTGATTCACGCACTGGTTGACCGGGGAGCAAAAGACCTGACAGTGGTGAGTAACAACGCCGGGAGCGGACATGTTGGGCTGGCCGCACTTATCGAAAACCGGCAGGTGAAAAAGATACTCTGCTCTTTTCCGCGCACGGCTATTTCTGTTGTTTTTCCGGAGTTGTATCGGGCTGGAGAAATCGAGTTGGAACTGGTACCACAAGGAACCTTGGCCGAGCGCATTCGTGCAGGCGGGGCAGGAGTTCCTGCATTTTATACGCCTACAACTGTAAATACTCCTTTGGCAGAAGGCAAAGAATTACGCGAATTTAATGGCCGTAAATACGTTATGGAAGAAGCTATTCAGGCTGATTTTGCTTTGGTGAAATGTGATGCCGCCGATAAATACGGAAATCTCGTTTACAACAAAACTGCCCGCAATTTTGGGCCGGTTATGTGTATGGCTGCCAAAACAACAATCGTACAGGCCAGGAAGGTGGTTGAACTTGGAAGTGTCGATCCTGAAAACGTAATAACACCCGGAATTTTTGTTCATCGTGTAGTCGAGATTTCCAATCCGGCAGATGAATCAAAACTGGTTACCGAAAATGTAAAGTACCATGGAATCAGACAATAAAACAATAGGATGGAGCACCGGCGAAATGGCGCAGAAAGTTGCCATGGATATTCATGATGGTGCGTATGTAAATCTGGGAATCGGTATTCCTGAAATGGTTGCCGGTTTTATCCCCGAAGGCCGCGAAGTCATCTATCACACAGAAAATGGTTTGCTCGGTATGGGAAAGGTTGCAGAAGTTGGTAGTGAAGATCCGGAATTGGTAAATGCCGGGAAAAAATACGTTACTGCCATTCAGGGAGCAGCGTATTTTCATCATGCCGACAGCTTTGCAATGATACGTGGCGGCCACATCGATATTTGTGTGCTCGGTGCGTACCAGGTTTCGGAAGAAGGCGATCTGGCCAATTGGTCAACCGGAAACCCAAATGATATTCCTGCTGTGGGCGGTGCCATGGATTTGGTGGCCGGTGTAAAAACCATTTTTGTAATTACAAAACACACCACCAAAACCGGCGAATCAAAAATCGTAAAACAGTGCACTTACCCTTTAACGGGAAAAAATGTGGTAAGTCGCATTTATACCAATTATGCGGTAATCGATGTCAGAGATAAACAGCTTTATGTGCGGGAGCTGGCACCCGGAGTGAGTTTCGAGTTCTTGAAGAAACATACTGAAGCAACATTAAATCAGTAAGTACAGAAAGATGGCTAAAAAAGAAAATAGTGAAGAAATCTATAACAAGGCACGCCAGGTAATAAGTGGCGGTGTTAGCCGGAATACGGTTTTCCGGATGCCTTATCCGAATTATGCCAACAGTGCCTCGGGCTGTTACATCACCGATATTGACGGCACAATGCGCACCGATTTTGCTAATAATATGGCTGCATTGATTCATGGTCATTCATTTCCTCCAATTGTCGATGCGGTTATCGGGCAGCTAAAAAAAGGAACAGCTTACACGCTTGCTTCCGAAATTGAAGTGGCCTTTGCTACGCACCTGATCGAGCGCGTGCAGAGTTTCGAGCGTATTCGTTTTATGAATTCAGGTACCGAGGCGGTTATGGCGATGATAAAAGCATCGAGAGCGTTTACCGGCCGACCCAAAATTGCAAAAGCTGAAGGCGCTTATCATGGTACTTACGATTTTGCTGAAGTCAGCCAAATGGCCGATCCGTCTAATTGGGGAAAGGAAGATCAGCCGAGCAGTGTTGCGCTTGCTCATGGAACACCACCATGCGTAACAAGAGACGTGGTCATTTATCCGTACAACAACATTGAGCGAACTTTGAATATTCTGGATAAACATGCGGCAGATATTGCCTGTGTTATTGTCGATCCTGTTCCGCATCGTGTTGGTTTGGTTCCCGGGAACAATGATTTTATAGAAGCACTTTACAGTTGGACTCGTAAAAACGAGGCTTTACTCGTGTTTGATGAGGTGGTAACGTTTCGTGTAAATTACGGCGGAGCACAAGAAAATTATACAGTGAGACCGGATCTGACATCACTTGGTAAAATAATAGGTGGTGGATTTCCAGTAGGCGCTGTGGCCGGAAGAGCTGATGTGATGCAGGTTTTCGATCCACACGAAAAGAATCTACTGTTGCCTTATTCCGGAACGTTCTCCGCTAACCCGATAACCATGACTGCCGGTTACCAGGCTATGAAATACTATGATGCGGAAGCGGTGATGCAGCTAAACCGACTTGCAGATGTGGCGGTTAAGCAGATTCGCGAAGCCATAAAACTTGCCGATGTACCGGTTTCGGTTACAGGCGCCGGTTCTATGTTTCGTATGCATCTTCGTCCCGATCCGCCAACAACATACCGACAGGCTTACCTCGATAAAGAAGGTAAAAAGCTGGTGAATGAATTGCTGGATTACATGTATTACAAGGAAAATACGCTGATGATCAATACTTTTTCATGTATGCTTTCAACGGTAATGACACAAAAAGAAATTGATCAGCTCACGGAAGGATTACACAGAGCTTTTACGGCATTTAAACCAGGAATAGAAAAACTAAACAAAATATAACTATGAATGACGTTTTTATTTGCGATGCAATACGCACACCGGTTGGAAAATATGGAGGCTCGTTGTCTGCGATCCGGGCAGATGATTTGGCCGCCATACCCATAAAAACTTTATTGGAGCGGAACGATCAGATTGATCCGGAAGCTTTTGATGATGTACTAATGGGATGTGCCAACCAAGCCGGCGAAGACAATCGAAACATTGCACGAATGGCATTGCTTTTGGCCGGAATGCCGGAGTCGGTTCCGGGAGTAACGGTAAATCGTTTATGCTCCTCAGGAATGGAGGCTGTTGGAATGGCAGCGCGAGCGATAAAAGCCGGCGAGGCAGAGTTGATGATTGCCGGCGGCGCAGAAAATATGTCGCGGTCGCCTTTGGTAATGCCAAAAGCTACGCAGGCTTTTTCCCGAAATGCTGAGATATACGACTCTACCATCGGCTGGCGTTTTGTGAATGATAAGTTTCAGAAACAATTTGGAACAGATCCGCTGATTTGCACGGCAGAAAACCTGGCGACAGAATTCCGGATCAGTCGCGAAGATCAGGATCAGTTTGCTCATAACAGTCAGATGAAAACGGCTGAAGCCCAGCAAAACGGGGCATTGGCCAGAGAGATAGTTCCGGTTTCAATTCCACAGCGAAAAGGAGATGCCGTTCTTTTTGAAAAAGATGAACATCCACGATTGACATCGCTTGAAAAACTGGCTTCATTGAATCCCGTTTATGGACCGGGAACAACAGTAACTGCGGGAAATGCGTCGGGAATTAACGATGGAGCAGCGGCTGTAATTGTAGCCTCGGAAGCTGCCGTTAAAAAGTTCAATCTAACTCCGAAAGCCAGAATTTTGGGCACGCAGGCAGCCGGTGTACCACCACGCACCATGGGAATTGGTCCGGTGCCGGCCACTAACAAACTTTTAAAACGACTGGGAATGAGTTTGGACCAAATGGACATCATTGAATTAAATGAAGCATTCGCAGCTCAATCACTGGCCTGCATCCGTGAGTTTGGAATGGCAGACGAGGATCCACGATTAAATCCGTTGGGTGGCGCAATTGCACTCGGACATCCACTGGGAATGTCAGGAGCACGTTTGGTTACAACAGCACTATATCAGCTGCAAAATTCAAACTCAAAATATGCGCTTTGTACCATGTGTGTTGGCGTTGGGCAGGGGCTCTCAATGATATTAGAAACGGTGTAATAATATACTTAGCATTAGCAGGATTGGATTTTCCCCTTAAGGGGAAATGCCGATAGGCAAAGGGGTGATGGTAATTTAAAACGTATTAGAACAACTAAAAATAAAGACAATGAAAATTGACATTTCAAAAGAATTAAAACAGTTAGGAATTAGTGAAGTTAATAATGGTGTTTGCACCGGAACCGAATGGAAAACAACTTCCGGTGCAGTTGTAGAATCATTTTCGCCATCGGACGGGGAATTGATTGCAAGCGTTAATCAGGCCACTGCTGCCGACTACCACGAGGTGGTGGAAAAAGCCAAAGATGCTTTTAAAGTTTGGCGAATGGTACCGGCACCTAAACGCGGCGAGATTGTCCGCCAGATCGGCTTGGAACTTCGTAAATACAAGGAGCCGCTGGGGAAATTGGTTTCGTACGAAATGGGTAAAATTTACCAGGAAGGTCTTGGCGAGGTGCAGGAAATGATTGATATCTGCGACTTTGCGGTTGGTCAGTCGCGCCAGTTATATGGTTTTACCATGCATTCTGAACGGGAAAAGCACCGCATGTACGACCAGTATCATCCATTGGGAATAGTGGGTGTGGTTTCTGCGTTTAACTTCCCTGTTGCCGTTTGGGCATGGAATGCAATGATTGCATTAGTTGCCGGCGATGTGGTGATCTGGAAACCATCATCGAAAGTGTTTTTATGTGCTATTGCCGTGCATAATATTGTTTCAAAAGTTTTAAAAGAAAATGCTATTCCTGAAGGCGTTTTGAATCTGGTAGCAGCAGGGTCAAGCGAATTGGGAGACGAGTTTTTCAGCGACAAAAATATTCCGCTGGTGTCGTTTACCGGCTCAACAAAAATTGGTAAAAAAGTTGGCGGACTTGTTGGTCAGCGTTTGGGAAAAACCATTTTGGAGCTTGGCGGAAACAATGCCATAATAATTACTCCGGAAGCCGATCTTGAAATGGCGCTTCGTGCGGTTGTTTTTGGTGCGGTGGGAACTTGTGGTCAGCGTTGCACTTCTACACGCCGCATTATCGTTCACGATTCGGTTTATGATAATTTTAAAGAGCGCCTGGTGGCCATTTATAAAAATTTACCTATCGGTCATGCTTTGGATGAAAAAACACTGGTTGGCCCATTGGTTGATCGTTGGGCTGTGGATACATACCTCGCCGCCATAGAGAAGGTAAAAGCTGAAGGAGGAAATCTGCTGATTGGTGGAGAAGTAATGTCGGGAGAGGGATACGAGTCAGGTTGTTTTGTAACTCCTGCTATCGCCGAGGTGGAAAATCATTACAAAATCGTTCAGGACGAAACATTTGCTCCATTGCTATATATGATTCGTTATTCGGAATTGGATGAGGCCATTCGTCTGCACAACGACGTGCCGCAGGGATTGTCTTCAGCAATTTTCTCAACGCACATGTTGGAAACCGAGAAATTTCTGTCGCATGAAGGATCGGATTGCGGAATTGCCAATGTAAATATTGGAACGTCGGGTGCCGAAATTGGTGGTGCTTTTGGTGGCGAAAAAGAAACAGGTGGTGGTCGCGAGTCGGGTTCTGATGCCTGGAAAGCTTACATGCGTCGCCAAACCAATACAATAAATTACAGTACGGAACTTCCGTTGGCTCAGGGAATTGAGTTTAATGTTTAAAAAGGAAGAACGAAGTCATAAACTATTAACCGGGTGACTCAAAGTCACCCGGTTAATAAATAACTTGTGGCTCGTAGCTAATAGCTAAAAACTATGAAGAACATATTAATATTTGGTGCCGGTAGGTCGAGCGTATTTTTGCTCACCTATCTGGCCGAACGTGCATCAAAATACCATTGGCAGATAAAAGTTGTTGACGCTGAAGAAAGCGATCTCGCAAAATCACTAAAATTGCCTTTTTCAATTTTAAATGTGCGCGATGAGTTTGCCCGAGATCAGGAAGTTCGCGAAGCTGATCTGGTAATTTCAATGCTACCTGCACGACTTCATAAGCTGGTGATGCAATCCTGTCTTAAATTCTCAAAAAGCTTATTTACTGCCTCTTACGAAAGTAAGGATACACAACTGGTGGAAGATGTAGTAAAAAGTAAAGGTCTGTTGTTTTTGAACGAATGCGGTTTAGATCCCGGTCTGGATCATATGTCGGCCATGCGTGTGATTAACGAAATTAAAAAGGACGGACATCAGTTGGAGGCTTTTGAATCGTTTACGGGAGGTTTGGTAGCGCCCGAATCGGATGATAATCCATGGCATTACAAGTTCAGCTGGAATCCGCGAAATGTGGTGTTGGCAGGACAAGGCGGACCTGCAAAATTTATTCAGAAAGGAAAGGTGAAATACATTCCTTACAACCGTTTATTTCGCCGGACAGAACTCATCGAAATTGATGATTATGGCTGGTTTGAAGGTTATGCCAACCGCGATTCGATGAGTTATATTGAAAAATATGGATTACAGGAAGTACCTACAGTTTTTCGCGGAACTTTGCGTCGCCCCGGTTTTTGTAAGGCATGGAATGTATTTGTGCAGTTGGGTGCTACCAGCGATGAGTATTACATTGATAATGTAGAAGACATGACTTATCGCGAGTTCATCAATTCCTTTTTGTATTACCATCCTGCTACGATTGATCTGAAACTGTATCATTCGATGCAAATTCCTATGGATTCAGAAATCATCCCAAAGTTGGAGTGGCTGGGCATTTTTGACGACCGAAAAATAGGATTAAAGCGGGCTACTCCTGCACAGGTAATGGAAAAGTTGCTTTCGGAAAAATGGCAGTTGATGCCTGAAGACAAAGATATGATTGTGATGTGGCATAAGTTTGAATACCTCGATCGTGACAGTCAGCAAAAAGTAGAGAAGAACAGTTCGTTAGTGGTAATTGGCGAGTCGGGAGAGAAAACTGCCATGGCAAAAACGGTGGGTTTACCGCTTGCGGTTGCAGCAAAATTGTTTCTTACCGATAAATTGAACCATTGCGGAATTTATATTCCAACACAACCTGATATTTACGAACCTATTTTGGACGAACTGGAAAGTTTTGGAATCAAATTCACCGAAATGGAGAAGAGATTGGTAAGTCAGGAAGATACTGTTTAAAGAAATGAGTCTTCTTTATTTTACCAACTTAAGCACGGATAAAAAGGCACAGTGGTCGGAAGCAACTTCATCGCAAATAACTTTAGTTTCTACCACCTGCCACTTTTCGATAGGCCTGAAAAATATGTAATCGATCTTGATTTCAGGATCATTGGATGGATAAGTTAAAGCTTCATTTTTATCACTTGCTGTCCAGTGTTTTTTTAAGATTGAAATTGGCTCGCTGTCGGGAGTCGCATTTAAATCGCCGGCTAAAATTGTAGGGTATTTACACGAAGCGAAAGTTTCATTGATCGTTTTTACCTGATCAATTCTGTCCGTGCTAGTTTGCTGATGCTCCAAATGAGTGCCGATAAAGCTAATTGTATCTCCTGATTCCAGTTGTACAAGCACCTGAAGCGCTACACGCGGTTCATTCTCCGGAGAATGGGGAAGTGCTACATTGCGGCTCGAGAGAATGGGCATTTTTGTTAATATCCCTTCTCCGTATCCGCCACCGTCGTATGGCATGGCAATGCCAAATAACGGAGCCATTTTAGTGCGCCAGCCCAACTCGGTAACCAAATCGTAGTTGCGGGTACGATTGGTTTTAAAGTCAACTTCCTGCATTGCAACCAGGTCAGGATTTGTATTCTGAATAACTGAAGCAATTTTGTCCAAATCAAAATCGCCTTTGGTTGTAGCTCCATGCAAAATATTAAAAGTTAATACACGAACGGTTATCTCTTCCTCAGTATTATTTTGTGCGGAAAGTGTATTGAAAGTTAAAAACAGAGTAAATATAAAAAGTACCGGTTTAGTCATTGTCGTTAATCCTGAAATTAGGTAGTGAAGGTAGAGATTAAATTTTTGAAATTCCATTTTTCGATTAACTTTGATTTCAAACAAACTTTACCTGAAATGATGACCAAAAAAATCAACTTCGCAGCCTTTGTATTTTTCTTTTTTGTGTTTGTATCGTGCCAAACAGAGCAACAAAACTGGTCCCATTTTCGAGGCTCGAATATGGATGGACATGCCAATGTTGAATCGGCTCCCTTGTATTGGAGTGATACCGAGAATGTAGTTTGGAAAGTGCCTGTGAAAGGATTGGGTTGGTCGTCGCCTGTGGTTTATGACGGGCAGGTTTGGCTAACTTCGGCAGAAGAAGATGGAACTGCATTTTATATCAGCTGCTTCGATCTGGATTCCGGTGAACTTTTAGTTGAAAAGACATTGTTTAGTGCTGAAGAACCGCAGCGTATTCATCCCACAAACTCGTATGCCACGCCAACTCCTTGCATTGAAAAGGGCAGGGTTTATGTGCATTACGGAAGTTTTGGAACAGCATGTGTCGATACCAAAAACTTTGAAGTGATTTGGAAACGTAACGATATGCCATGTGAACACATGCAGGGCCCGGCTTCTTCGCCAATAATTTACGAGGATAAGTTGATTGTACATTTGGAAGGTACTGAAGATCCGTATGTAGTTGCGTTGGATAAAACTACCGGAGAAATAATCTGGAAAAGTGTACGCCCAAAAGAAATATACGATCCTTTACAACCCGTGTTCCGAAAATCATATCAAACACCAATTGTTGTGAATGTTAGTGGTCGGGATTTACTGATCAGTAATTCGTCGTTCATGTGTTTTGCCCACGACGTAAATACCGGCGAGGTTGTCTGGACCTTTCAATACGGTGATGACTCAACAGTGAGCCAGCCGCTTTTCTACAATGGTTTGGTGTTTATAAATTCAGGATGGATATTTGAAGATGGAAAACCGAATTTTACACGTGAATTTGCCATCGACCCAACAGGTGAAGGCGATGTAACAGAAACCCACCAGGTTTGGATGTACGAGGATGAGGTACCGCAAATTCCAACTCCGGTAATCGTTGATGGCAAAATGTACATGGTTCACGACCGTGGAATGGTAACTTGTCTGGATGCTATGACCGGCAGCGTAATCTGGAAAGAAAAATTAAGGGGGAATTTTAATTCATCGCCCATTTATGCCGGTGGAAATATTTATTTAATCAATGTAAAAGGTTTTTGTACGATTATTAAACCCGGCGATTCATTCGAAAAAGTTGCCGAAAACGATATCGGAGAAACAGTAAAAGCAGTGCCGGTTTTTGTTGGCAACAAAATGCTTTTGCGAAGTGAGAAGTTTTTGTATTTAATTCAGTAACAATTTGAGTTTAAAATAAAAAGAGCTCATCTGTCAACTGACAGATGAGCTCCTTTTGTTTGCAATTACATCGAAGTGGCTACATTCCCATAGCACTTCCCGCGATGTCGATTATTTGTTCAAATTGCTGCATATTCTGCAAATCGAGTGTACCTGTTATATAAATGATCATGTTGTTGCTAACCAGCAGAAATTCATTCTCATCTTTACCGTCCTTTTTGTAAAACGAAATTTTAGAGCGCTGGTCTCTTTGGGTCATCAGGCGCGTGTAATCCTTTAGGTTTGCATTCTCCATGAATGTTTTAAATAATTCTTCGCCAAGCTCTGTACGGTGTTCTCCACCAGGCTGAATCATTTTTAATTGATGAAGTTTGCTAAGGTACTCCTTATATTCAGGACCAATTTCTTTGGATTCTGCCAGCATTTTAAACATATCTTTTGTTACTTCAAAATAAGATACAGCCTCACGACTGTCAATTTGTTTAAAGGCCTGATCGATATTTTTGTTTCCATCTTGTGCCAGGCTGCAGAAACTAATAAATAGAAAAAATAAGATGAATTTTGTTCTCATGATTAATTGATTTTAAGATCTTTAATTGGATTGTCAAATTGGATATTCAAATTTCTCAACGATTGTACATCGCTCAGTGGAGCGTTGATTCGTTTTGCGTTTTTAAGATTACCAAGGCAGGTATTCATTTCTTTCGAAAACTGATACAAAGCCAGTTTGGTATTTTCCTGTAGTTCAGCCAACTCATTTTCGGTTAATGTGATCTGTTTTTCTTGTTGAGAGCGATTTAAGCCAACAGCCACCAGACTCACTACCAGCAGAATCGAGGCAGCATATGCGAACAATCGTTTTGGCTGTAGAAAACGTTGTTTTTTATGCTGTTCTAATTTTTCGAAGGGATTAAAATCCGGCACTTCAGTATTTATCCGGTCGTTCAATTGTTGGTACGATTGGATAAACTCATGTTGCACCGAATTTTCATTTTCGCTTGCTCTGAAATCTTTCAGATCGAAATCTTCTTCAAGAAAGTGTTTTGATTTATTGCTACACATTTGCTAACTCCTCCTTAAAAATTTCAAATAATTTTTTTCTTCCTCTCGAAACATGCACTCGTATGGTATTTGCGCTTTGTTCCATAATTTCACTTACCTCTTCATATTCCAGTCCCTGGAAATCTTTTAATTCTATTGCCATTCGTTGCTGGTCAGGCAGTTGGTGCAGTTCTTGTTTCAGCCTTTCTACCAGGTCAATAGTTTCAAACCGTGTTTCTTCCTGCGATTCGTGAACATTAGCCAGAAGATAGTTCTGGTGATGTTTTTGTTTTCGCAGCACATCGAAACAATGGTTTTTAACCGCATTCAAACAATAGCTTTCAAGGTTTTTTGCATTATCGAGCAAACGCTTGTTTTTCCACAATTTCAGCACCACCTCCTGAACTGCATCTTGCGCATCGTTGCTGTCTTTTAGTATGCTAAACGCAAACCTGAAAAGTTTATCTTTTTGTTGTATTACCAGTTTCTCAAAATCGCTGCTTGTCATCCTTTGTAGGCTCTCGCTTTTTATGAATTACGTTCGAATGCCGATTTCATAACACGGCTAAGGTAAAAAAATGCAATCATTGTGCAGTATTCTCTTCGCGGATAGCTGATTTTTAGTGCTTTGTGTGGTCCGATATTAAATTTAAATCTAAGAAGTACTTTATTCACTGGTATGCTCGCATTACACAGCAAAACTTTCTTACATTTGCGCGCCGATTCCGGAATAAGGTTATTTTTTCATAAATAATTGATAGAAAACAAATAATGAGATTCGGTGTTGGTAAATTGGATTAGAAAAAAGTAAAATGACAGAAATCAGAAACATTGCAATTATTGCACACGTTGACCACGGTAAAACTACCTTGGTTGACCGTATACTTCACCAGGTAAAATTGTTCCGTGAAAACCAGGAGGTTCAGGAATTATTTCTGGATAACAATGAT
Source organism: uncultured Draconibacterium sp. (assembly GCF_963676815.1). NCBI lineage: Bacteria > Pseudomonadati > Bacteroidota > Bacteroidia > Marinilabiliales > Prolixibacteraceae > Draconibacterium > uncultured Draconibacterium sp. Next base: position 616,307 of record NZ_OY781365.1, on the reverse strand, counting down.
CTGGAACGTGAGCGAGGAATTACCATTCTTTCGAAAAACGTTTCGGTACGCTACAAAGACACCAAAATTAATATCATCGATACACCGGGGCACAGCGACTTTGGTGGCGAGGTAGAACGTGTATTAAACATGGCCGACGGTGTTTTATTGATTGTTGATGCTTTTGAAGGCCCCATGCCACAAACCCGTTTTGTGTTGCAAAAAGCCATCGAGTTGGGTTTGAAACCAATGGTGGTAGTAAACAAGGTTGATAAAGAAAACTGTACGCCGGATATTGCTCAGGAAAAGGTTTTTGATTTGATGTTTAGCCTTGATGCAACCGAAGAACAGCTGGATTTTCCAACTGTGTACGGATCGGCAAAAGCAGGCTGGATGGGGCCTGACTGGCAGACTCCAACTGAAGATGTTGTTTATTTGCTTGACCAGATTTTGGAACATATTCCGGCAGCACAACCAAAAGAAGGAACCGTGCAAATGCGCATTACTTCGCTTGATTATTCGTCGTACACCGGCCGAATTGCAGTGGGTAAAGTTACTCGTGGTGAATTGGTGCCGGGATCAAGAGTTTCATTGGTAAAACGCGATGGAAGCATCATAAAAACGGCAGCCAAAGAGTGCTACCTTTTTGAAGGTCTGGGAAAAGAAAAAACAAAAGATCCGATACCGTGTGGTGAGATTTGTGCTGTACTCGGACTGGAAGGTTTTGATATTGGCGATACCATTGCCGACGCCGAAGAGCCGGAAGGATTAACTCCGATTCAGGTTGATGAACCAACAATGAGCATGACATTTGTGTCGAATAACTCACCATTTTTTGGTCGCGACGGTAAGTTTGTAACCTCGCGTCAGGTGCGTGACCGTTTGTTTAAAGAAACCGAAAAGAACCTGGCCTTGCGTGTTGAGGAAACAAACTCGGCAGATTCGTTCCTGGTTTATGGTCGTGGAATTCTTCACTTGTCGATCCTGATTGAAACCATGCGTCGCGAAGGCTACGAAATTCAGGTAGGCCAGCCACAGGTAATAATAAAAGAAATTGACGGTAAAAAATGCGAGCCGATCGAGGCCTTAACCGTTCAGGTTCCTGATGAATTTTCGGGAAAAGTAATTGAGCTGGTTACTGCACGTAAAGGAGATATCGCGAATATTGAAGTAAAAGATGATCGTGCACATTTGGAGTTCTATATTCCTTCGCGCGGTTTGATTGGTTTGCGTAACCAAATGCTTACAGCAACCGAAGGTGAGGCGATTATGGCACACCGCCTGAAAGGTTACGAGCCGTGGAAAGGCGAACTTGGCGTAAAACGAAATGGCGCACTTATTTCGCTTGAAACAGGAACTTCAATTGCCTACTCAATTGATAAAATGCAAGACCGCGGACGTTTCTTTGTTGAACCGGGAGAAGAGGTTTACGCCGGTCAGGTGATTGGTGAATATACCCGTCAGGATGATCTAACCATTAATATTATCCGTACCAAAAAAATGTCGAACATGCGTTCTTCAGGTGCCGATGAAAAAACATCGATTGCACCGGCCATTAAATTTTCGCTGGAAGAAGCAATGGAATACATTCGTAACGACGAGTACATTGAGGTTACTCCGAATTTTATGCGTATCCGTAAAATTTATCTTGATGAGCATGAGCGTAAACGCCGTGCAAAAGCTATAAGCGAATAAGAAATAGATAATAAAATGTGAAAAGGCAGATTGATCATCAATCTGCCTTTTTTGTATCTGTAATTTTGCTGAGGTACAATAATGAAAATTCAGACATATGTTTTAAATGCATTTTTATGGCTGCTGATTTGTTTATGATCTGTAAATAACTTCTAAACATATCTTACTATTTAGATAGCTGATAAATTACTTGAAAGCATTGCTAATGTGTGGTTTTGGTTCTATTTTTAGGAGCAAAACTTAACTATAAAGTCATGATTAGAAAATGTTTATTTCTCGCTTCGGTATTGCTTTTATCAGTAACAATTTTATTTGCTCAGGAGCCAACTGTTTGGCGTGGCGAAAACAACGGCGTTTACCCGGAAACCGGTCTGTTAAAGGAGTGGCCGGCTAATGGTCCTGAAGTTTTATGGACTGCAGAAGGATTGGGTGAAGGGCACTCATCTCCGGTTTTTGCTAACGACAAAATTTACCTGTCGACGATGATTGACGGCGAAGGGTTTATTTTCATTTTCTCGCAAAATGGTGATGTGATTAAGAAGGTTTCGTACGGAAAAGAATTTACGGAAAGTTACCCGGGAGCACGTTCTTCGGTAGTTGTTGACGGCGATTTGATGTATATCTACAGCGGCCATGGAGTTTTAACCTGCATGGATTCGGAAAGCGGCGAAGTAAAATGGCGCAAAAATGCGTTTGAAGATTTTGATGGTACAAATATTCGCTGGGGAGTTACGGAAACCGTTCTTGTTGACGGCGACGTACTTTATCTCACTCCGGGCGGAAAGAAAAATAATATGGTGGCGCTTAATCGCTTCAACGGCGATCTGATCTGGACTTCAGCCGGAAAAGGCGAATTATCAGCTTATTGTACGCCTTTGTTGGTGGAGCTGCCTGCGCGTAAATTGCTTGTAACACACACTGCCAATCATATAATTGGTGTTGATGCCAAAACCGGGCAATTGTTGTGGGATTATCCGCACACCAACCGTTGGAATGTTCATCCAAATACACCACTTTTCTACAATGGCGATTTATTTTGTTTTAGCGGTTACGGAAAAGGTGGTGTTAAACTCGACCTTAGCGATGACGGTAGTAGCGTTACAAAACAATGGGAAAAAGTGGAGCTCGACAGCCGCATGGGCGGAATGGTAGTTGTTGACGGATACCTATACGGATCGGGCGACAATGCGCGCGAATGGCGTTGTGTAGACTGGAAAACCGGTGAAGAAAAATATGTTTCAAAAGACATTGCAAAAGGTGTTACCGTTTATGCCGACGGCATGTTGTATTGCTACAGCGAGCGTGGCGAACTGGCATTGGTAAAAGCTACTCCCGATGGTTTTAATATTGTAAGTCAAACAAAAGTGGAACTGGGTACAGCGCAACACTGGGCGCATCCGGTAATCAACAAAGGCCGCCTGTTTGTTCGACACGGCGATGTGCTGATAGCCTATAAAATTAAATAGGGCGTTATAAAAAAAGGATGTTAGCAGGGTAAACATCCTTTTTTAGCCTGTATTTGTCGCATGTTTTTGACGACCAAAAGCTCAAAAACTATATTTGAGAAAAAATCATGAACGAAAACCAACTACCAATATTTTTTCGCTACCGTTTGCTGTGGCACCTGTTGTTTTGGGTGGTTGTTTTTATCGGCTATTGGCTTACTTATGGCGGATATCTCGATCATTACTACGCAGAATTTATCATCGGGCTTACTTTGTTACCGGCAAGAATCATCGGGACTTATACGATGATCTATCTGATTCTGCCATTCGCTTTGGAGAAAAAGAAGTTTGTAACCTTTGGCGTCCTTACTTTAATTCATGCGCTGCTGTTTGGCTTCCTGATATACATGTCGTACTACTTTCCGAATTTATTTCCGGAGTTTTTCGATTATTCGAAGTTACCACTGTTTTACGTACCAAAAATTCTTAGCAAGATTATTTCAAACTACGGAATTCCAGTGCTGGCAGCTTTTATAATCGTATTTAAAAAGTGGTACATCGACGAGTTAAAGAATAAAAAGCTGGCGGAAGAAAAGCTCGAGGCTGAACTGAATTTTCTGAAATCGCAGGTTCACCCGCATTTTCTTTTTAATACGCTGAATAACCTGTATGCACTAACCTTGATCAAATCAGAAAAGACTCCCGATATTGTGTTGAAATTGTCTGGTTTGCTCGATTATATGATCTACAAAAGCAACGACGATTTTGTTCCGCTAAAAGAAGAAATTAAGATTATTGAAAGTTATGTGGAACTGGAAAGCATGCGCTACAATACTCGCCTCGATCTGAAATATAATGTGGAAGGAGATGTTGACGGTCATCGGATTGCGCCGCTGATTTTATTGCCTTTTATTGAAAATGCATTTAAACACGGAGCCAGTAAAGATCGTAAAAACCCAAAAGTGGACATCGATATAAAAATTGATGAAAAGTGCCTGACTTTGCAGGTGACGAACTCAATTCATAAGGAGAAGGAAGAGGAAGAGAAGCTGAATGAGGGAATTGGATTGAAGAATGTGCGCCGGCGTTTAGAGCTGCTTTATCCAAAATCGCATAAGCTTGCGATTGATAAGCAGGATACGAAATTTGAGATTAAACTAAAAGTTTGCTGGGCAAATGAGTAAAACAAGGTGCATAATAGTTGATGATGAACCACTTGCGATTGAAGTGTTGAAGTCGCATATTCAAAAGCTGGATTCGTTAGAGATTGTAGGAACCTGTGCCGACGCCATTGAAGCTTTCGATTTTTTGAAAACGCACAATGTCGATCTGGTTTTTCTCGATATAAACATGCCGGAGATGAAAGGTACCGATCTCGTAAAAACACTGAAAAATCCGCCGGCTATTGTATTTACTACGGCTTATCGCGAGTACGCCATTGAAAGTTACGACCTGAATGTTCTTGACTATCTATTGAAACCCATTTCGTTCGAGCGCTTTTTGCAGGCGGTGGAAAAATACAATCAGCAAAATGTGTTAATCGAAGAAGTTTCGCTGCATAAAAACAACGGCGATTCGGAATACATTTATTTGCGCGAAAAAAATGTGATTCACAAAATACCGGTCACTGAAATTGTATATGTCGAGAGTTTTGGCGATTACCTGAAATTACACACACAAGACCGCGAAATCAACAGCCGATGCACCATGTCAGCACTCGAAAAAGCGTTACCCGACAAAGGTTTTATTCGGGTGCATCGCTCATTTCTGGTTGCTGTTAGTCGCATAACCAGTTTTAGTCCGGTAATGGTGGCCATTGGCGAAAAGGAATTCCCGATAGGAACGCGATACCGCGAAAAAACCTTTGAAAAACTCGATTATAACTCATTCTTAAACAAATAGAAACCATAAATAAAAAACCATGAAGATTGCACTAACACTTTTAATTATCGCATTAGCTTTTTCAATTAGCGCCCAGGTTACGCAGTGGCGCGGGCCAAATCGCGACGGGCATTTTACCGAAACCGGACTGTTGAAAGAATGGCCCGAAGACGGACCTGAATTGCTTATGCAGATTGAAAAAATTGGGAAAGGATATTCGTCTGTAATTCCTGAAGGAGATATGATTTACACCACAGGAATGATTGATACGCTTGATTACCTGACGGCGATAAATCCTGATGGTTCGTTTAAATACCAGGTGTCTTACGGTTTGTCGTGGAAAAATTCGTATCCCGATACACGCTGCACGCCGGTAATTGAAGGCGACCGCATTTATGTACAAAGCGGAATGGGCCGTGTTGCTTGTATAAATAAAGAAACGGGCGAAGAAATTTGGGCCGTTGAAGTAGATAAAAATTACGAAGCCGATTACCACGTTTGGGGAAATTCGGAAACTCCGCTGATCGTAGACAATATGGTAATTTGCACTCCGGGAGGAGACAAAACCAGTGTTGTTGCTTTGGATAAAATGACTGGCGAACAGATTTGGCAAAGCGAATCGGTTGGTGGAGCACGTGGTTATGCATCGGCAACTGTGTACGAGCTTAACGGTAAAAGTTATATTTTGGCCGTTACTGCAAAAGAAATTCTGGCGCTGATACCCGAAACCGGAGAAGTTGTTTGGCATTACCGACATTTTGACTCGTCGAAGTGGACCTGGCAGGAAAATGGTATGATCTGGACAAATACACCGCTGGTCAAGGGCGATGAAGTATTTATTTCCATGGGCTACAACTACGATGCAGCCATGCTGAAAATTGGTGCCGACGGTAAATCGGTTTCTAAGAAATACACCAACACAGTGCTTGATAATCATCACGGGGGGCTTGTTTTGGCTGATGGTTACGTTTACGGATCGAACTGGGAGAACAACAGCAAAGGAAACTGGGCTTGTATGGCCTGGGAAACCGGCGATATAAAATACGAAACCGAATGGGACTCGAAAGGTTCAGTGGTAATGGCCGACGGCTTATTATACTGTTACAACGAACGCGGAAATGTAGGAATTGTAAAACCTACTCCCGAAGGATTTGAAGTGATCAGCCAGTTTAAAATTACAGAAGGAGCCGGACCACATTGGGCACACCCGTTTATTGCAAATGGTAAGTTGTATATGCGCCACGGTGATGTGTTGATGGTGTACAATATTAAAGCTTAACCCCGTGTTAACTCAAGTTTGCAGCAAAACCGTTATCTTTCTACTTTTTACCTGAATTAATGACTAAAAGAACCATAAATATCATTCTGATCTCGATCGGTATCATTGGATTTATTTCCATTTTTTGGTGGTTAAATGCCGATCCTACTAAAGATTTTACTGTAAACCTTGAAGGTGCTGATAACAGGGGGAAGGGTGTTCCTCCGCAGGAAGTGACTATTGGAGAACATTTTGAAGAACTGGCTTCAGATTATCAGGTGCTGGAAGAAACATGGACCAACTTTCGTGGAGCCGATCACGATAACATCTCAAAGTCGCCGGTAAAACTGGTGGAAAGTTTTGGGGCGGAAGGGCCAAAAATTCTTTGGTCGAAAAAATTAGGTGAAGGACACTCAGGAGCTGCTATTTACAAAGGATTGGCTTATGTGCTCGATTACGACGAAGAAGAGCGTGCCGATATTTTGCGCTGTTTTTCGGTAGTTACCGGAGAAGAGCAGTGGCGACGCGGTTACGATGTGGCCATTAAGCGAAATCATGGAATGTCGCGGACTATTCCGGCGGTTACCGAGAAATACATTGTAACCATTGGGCCAAAGTGTCACGTTATGTGCCTCGACCGTGAATCAGGAGATTTCCGCTGGGGATTGGATGTGGTAAAAGAGTATCAGAATGAAATTCCGTTTTGGTACACCGGCCAGTGTCCGTTAATCGACAACGGAGTGGCCATAATTGCCACCGGAGGTAGTAAAATGATGGTGGCTGTTGATTGCGAAACCGGCGAAAAATTATGGGAAACGCCAAATCCAAATGGTTGGAAAATGTCGCACTCATCGGTTATGCCTTTTACTTTTGGCGGACGAAAGATGTATGTGTACAGTGCTGTTGGAGGTTTGCTTGGAGTGGCTGCCGACGGACCTGATGCCGGGCAGATTTTGTGGGAAACATCGCAATGGAATCACTCGGTTGTTGCACCGTCGCCGGTTTGTATGCCCGACGGAAAGATATTTATGACCGCAGGTTACGGAGCCGGAAGTATGATGTTGCAATTAACAGCAGCTAATGGCACTTTCGCTGTTGAGCCGCTTTATGAATATGCACCGAAAGATGGATTGGCTTGCGAGCAGCAAACGCCACTTTTCTGGAACGGTTACTTGTTTGGTATCGTTCCAAAAGATGGTGGTGCAAACCGAAATCAGCTGGTCTGTGTGAGCCCTGCTGATTCCAGAAAAGTAGTATGGTCGAGTGGTAAGGAAGTTCGTTTTGGACTCGGACCATATTTTATTGCCGACAATAAAATGTTTATTCTGAGCGACGACGGAACATTGACTATTGCACGTCCAAGTACCGAAAAATACATTCAGTTGGAACAGGTGAAAGTAATTGAAGAGGGGCACGATGCCTGGGCTCCTTTTGCACTGGCCGACGGTTATTTGTTGATGCGCGACGCGGAAACAATGATCTGCATCGACCTGAATGTGAACGGATAGATAAGCTTTAATGCAAATATAATGTCATGAAGAACAAAGGAATTGTAATATTTCTGATTGTACTGGCGGTGGTAATCGTTGGCATAATGGTGGTTGACTGGTACTCGAAGCGCCCGGATAACATGGAGGCCAATAAATTTGAGTTCAGTGTGGATGAGTTTCGGAATGTTCCGGATGAGCTGGTGAAGTACAAAGAAACCCGGAATTTTAACCTGGGCTTTGTTTTGGCAGAGGCACTTGAAATTGCCAACAACAAAATATATGCTGTTGGCGATCAGGAACTGAAGATCGTTGATTTTTCAGGTACACTGCTGGGCGAGGTTGGATTTCTCGACGAACCGCACGGACTTGACGTGGTTGGTGATACCATTTATGTTGTGTTCGAAAAATTTGTTTGGATTGTTGATGAGATTGGTACAACCATTCATAAATGGGAAGTTGATGGTGAAGACACCTATTTAACTGCAGTCGCAGTTGAAGGCGGCGATATTATGGTTGCCGATGCCGGAAACCGACGCATCCTGCGATTTAATCATCAGGGCGAAATCGTGAATGAGTTTGAAGGTAAAACCGATGACGATTTAGCCCACGGATTTATTATTCCGAGTCCGTATTTCGATTTGGATATAAACGTATATGGCGATTTGTGGGTAGCCAATCCGGGCATGCACACTCTGGAAAATTATACCAAGGAAGGACGATTACGTGAGTACTGGAAAGCTTCAGGAAATCAAATCGAGAATTTTAGCGGATGTTGCAATCCTGCTCATTTTTGCTTTTTGCCCGATGGCAGTTTTGTCACCAGCGAAAAAGGTTTGGTTCGCGTGAAGATCTACAAAGCTTCCGGCGAATTTTCTGGAGTTGTAGCGCCACCAACAAAATTCGATGAAAAAATTGAAGGACAGGCACCCGATGTTGCAGTTGATGAGGATGGAAATATTTATGCGCTTGATTTCGATAGAAATGTATTGCGGGTATTTGAGCCAAAAACTTCGGAATAGAGAGTTATTATGAAACGAAAAGAATTTATAAGAACAACAGGCCGGCTATTACTTCTCGGAGGAATTACTGCATCTGCAGGTTATTTGGTCGTGAATAAAAAGGTGTCCGCCGCTTGTTCGGTTTCCCCAACATGTGAAAATTGTGGCAAATTTCAGAAATGCGATTTACCACAGGCGAAGGAGGTAAAAGATGGAAAATAACAGCAAATCACAAAGCCGCCGGAAATTTATCCGTAATGGGGTACGCGCCTCATTGTTATTATCGTTGGGTGCGGTAAGTGTTTCGGCGCTTCGCAAAGTAAGTGGCGATGATTACGTGTGGCAGATCGATCCGTTTAAATGTACACAGTGCGGGCGATGTGCAACAGAATGTGTATTGAATCCTTCGGCTGTAAAATGTCTTCATGCTTTTGATTTATGTGGCTACTGCGATTTGTGCGGAGGCTACCTAAAGCCCGACGCCAACGCGCAAAGTACAGCTGCCGAAAACCAGTTGTGCCCCACGGCTGCTATCGAACGTCGTTTTATCGAGGAACCTTATTTCGAATACCATATCGATGAGGATTTGTGTATTGGATGTGCAAAATGTGTGGCCGGATGTACGTCGTTTGGAAACGGTTCGATGCACCTGCAGATCATGCACCATATTTGTGTCAACTGTAACGAATGTTCCATCGCCAGGGTTTGCCCGTCGGACGCCATTAGCCGGGTAAAAGCCAGTGAAGCTTACAACGTGAAAGGCGATTTTACAAACAATCCTGAAGCCTGATCTTTTAAAATGAATAATCAACTTAACCAGAATAAAAACCAGAGTAGCTTCGGATTTCGGACTCCGGAGTTCCGACTTAAGTTAAAGTACATACTTTTTACTTTTGTCTTTTTCCTTTTCACGTATAATTTGTCTGCACAGAAGCAACGTTTTCCAAAACCTGAGTTTGAGACAGGTTACGAGCAACCATCGCCGGTTACACCCGAACCGCGGGCATTGGCAATGGAATATTTCGATGTGCTTATTCTGATTCTTGTTTTGGCGGCAGCAACTTATTTTGCTTTAAAAAGCCGTTCGCGCCAGGGAATTTTGTGGCTTTCGATTTTTACACTCGCCTATTTTGGATTTTACCGAAACGGCTGTGTTTGCAGTATTGGAGCAATACAAAATGTCACACTCTCCTTTTTCGATCCGACCTATGTCATATCGTTAACGGCCTTGCTGTTTTTTGTTATACCACTGGTCGTTACACTCTTTTTTGGGCGAACGTTTTGTGCGGGCGCCTGTCCTTTGGGTGCTATTCAGGATTTGGTGGTAGTTAAACCGATAAGTTTGCCCAAATGGCTCAACAAAACCTTGGGATTGATTCCATATTTATACCTGTCGCTGGCAGTGCTTTTTGCTGCAACAGGAACAGATTTTATCATTTGCAGGTACGATCCGTTCATTGGAATCTTCCGTATGGATGCCAAATTTCTGATGATCGTTTTGGGTGTCGCATTCTTGTTGATGGGAATGTTTGTTGCCCGTCCGTATTGTCGATTTTTATGCCCGTACGGAGTGCTGTTGAGCTGGATGTCACGTTTCTCAAGTCGGCATTTAACTATCACTCCGTCAAAATGTATTCAGTGTAAATTGTGTGCAAACTCGTGTCCTTTTGATGCTATTGATTTCCCGACCAACGAGAAAGAAGTGGTAAAATCAGGACTTGGTCCAAAACGATTTATCACCTATGCGCTGGTCATTCCATTGTGGATTGCACTGGGGGTATTTGTTGGGGCAAAATCGCATACTTTCTTATCAAAAGCAAATCAGGATGTTTACCTGGCAGAATTGCTGATTGCTCACCCTGAGTTAAAAAATGATCCGGATAATATTGATGTGCAGACTTTCCTTGCATCGGGAAAACCAATGGAGCAGTTGGTAGACGAAGCAACCGTGATTCGTGAGAAATTTTATATCGGAAGTATGATTGCCGGTGGATTTATGGGTTTGGTAATAGGTATGACATTGCTGAATACAGTGGTATTCCGTAAACGCCAGGATTATGAGCCACACAAAGGAAATTGTTTCAGTTGTGCAAGGTGTGTGGATTATTGTCCGGTGGAAAAATAATATTGAAAAAAAGAAGAACCAAGATAAGATGAACAACCAGGATAAACTAAAACTCTCGCGGAACATTGCGGTAATTGCAGGTATTTTTTGCGCGGCTGTTGCGCTACTGCTTTTATTGAATTTTTGGCAGATCACAAAAACCGATCCCATTGAAAGTAAAGCTTTGGAAGCTTTGGTTGAGCGGCTAAAAGACGATGCCAACAATGAAGAGCTGAAAGAGGAGATTCGCAATTTCGATTTGTTGGCCCGAAAGGCCTATTTTAACAGTCAGTGGCAAGTGGAAACAGGTGCTTACTTGTTGCTGTTTGGTGCCATTGTTCTGGCATTTGCATTGCGGGTTTACTACTCTGCTAAAAGTAAAATTGAAGAACCGGAGAAGGTGCTGGAAAACGAAATTGCAAGCCGTATAATTGCTCAAAAGGGAATTATAATCGTT